>CABUTL010000276.1 GCA_902494375.1 uncultured Collinsella sp. | reverse complement strand
TGCTCTACAGTCCTGCGCAAGACGAAGGCCACATTAAGTGGCCTTCTTTGCGTGCGGAACTCGCGACCAACCTTATGCCTCGCCCCCAGCCCCGGACCTTCCGGGTCCAAGGCGTGACACACCGGACTGGGTTGTCTGAATAAATATGGTGAAGGCCCCTTTCGGGGCCTTCTTTGTTAAAGGAATTCGCCTACTCGGTGGACTTCGGGTTCTAGGTCTACGTTGAATTGGTCTTTGACGGTTGCCTGGATGTGGCGGATGAGTTCGTCGACATCGGCGGCGGTGGCGTGGTCGGCGTTGACGATGAAGCCGCAGTGCTTCTCGCTCACCTGCGCGCCGCCGACAGCATGGCCGCGCAGTCCGGCATCCATGATGAGCTTGCCGGCAAAGTAACCCTCGGGGCGCTTGAAGGTGGAGCCGGCACTCGGCATGTCGAGCGGCTGCTTGTCCTCGCGGCGCTGGCGGTAGTCGTTCATGTCGGCCTTGATCATCGCGGCGTTGCCCGGTGCGAGGTTGAAGGTGGCAGAAAGAACGATAAAGCCGTCGTCGGCGATGCGGCTCTTGCGATAGCCCAGGTTGAGCTCGTCGACATCGAACTCGATGATGTTGCCGCTGCCGCGGGTGCCGTCGTCGAGCTGGCGAGCGGGTTTGTAGACGCGCACGGACTCCAGCACATCGGCCATGCAGGCGCCATAGGCGCCGGCGTTCATGTAGCAGGCGCCGCCGACCGATCCGGGGATACCCGAGATGGGCTCCATGCCGGTGAGACCGGCCTCGGCTGCCGCCGCGGCGACATCGGAAAGCAAGGCGCCGGCTGCTGCCGTGACGTGCGTGCCGTTGACCGTAATGTCGGAGAGGCCCTCGCCAAGCGCCACGACGACGCCGCGGATGCCCTTGTCACCGACGAGCAAGTCGGAGCCGTTGCCCACGATGGTGAGGGGCAGATCGCAGCGATAGCAGGTATCGAGCGTGGCGACGAGGCCCTGCTCGGTATCGGGCGTGACAAAGACGTCGGCCGGGCCGCCGATTTTAAACGTGGTGTGCTCGCGCATGGGCTCGCTCATCAGCACGTTGTCCTCGCCGGCAACGCCAGCAAGCGCGCACAGCAGGTCCTCGTTAAAAAAGTCGTTCTCGTGCATACGAATATCCGCCTTTTGGTGGTCGTTGTCATCAATCGATTGCAATATACCCCACCCGGACGGATTTGGTGCGCTGGCGGCGATAAAACAGCCGTCTACCGGATTGGTAAAGTGTTTATCACCGAGGTAGAGGGGTAGTCGCTATACTTTCAAGAGATTGCGCGTAAACCTGGAAGGAGCGAGATGGCCAACAAAGTCACCCTCAAGCAGATCGCCCAGGAGGTGGGGCTTTCCCCCTCGTCGGTCTCGCTTGTTCTCAATAATCGGCCCTGTCGCATCTCGGAAGAAAACCGCAAGCTCATCAAGGAGGTCGCGGCGCGCAACCACTATGTCCCTAACCAGATCGCGCGCAGCCTGGTCATGCGCGAGTCACGCACGCTGGGCCTTATCGTTCCCAATATCGAGAGCCGCTTTTTTGCCTCGCTTGCCGGCAGCTTGGAAAAGCGCTGCCGTGAAGACGGCTATGCACTCTTTATTACCAGCTCGGGTGGAAGCGCCGATGACGATTTGGAACTGCTGCGCCAGCTGGTGACGCGCGGCGTCGATGGTGTCTTCCTGGTGGTAGGCGACGAGTTCTCGGACGACCGTGCCCTGCGCGAAGAGGTCAGCCATCTGCCTATCCCTGCCGTGATGGTCGACCGTGCCATTGAGGGGCTCGAGTGCGACAAGGTGATGTTCGACCACGAGATGGGCGGCTACATGGCCACGCGGTATCTGATTGAGCAGGGTCATCGCCGCATCGCCTGTCTGGTTAACGCGCGTCGCTCCAATACGGGCCGCAAGCGACTTGCTGGCTATGAGCGCGCACTGCGCGAGGTGGGACTGCCCATCGACGCGCGCCTGGAGTTTGAGAGCGAGTACTACATTCCGAGCGCCTACGAGGCCTCGGAGGCGGTGCTCGCAACCGACGCCACTGCCGTGTTCGCAAGCTCGGACAACATTGCCCTCGGTTTGCTCAAGCGCTTGCACGAGATGGGGAAGAGCATCCCGGGCGATATCTCGGTCGTAAGCTATGACAACTCGGCCGCCGACGTTCTCTTTGAGCCAGCGCTGACCGCGATTGAGCAGGACCCTGGTGTCCTCGCGGAGCATGCTTTTGGCTGCATGTCCAAGCGTCTTGCCGGTAGGGGCGGTAGACGTGCCGAAGAGGTCGTTCTGGAGCCGGCGCTTATCGTGAAGGGCAGTGTGCTCGATCTTACCGAATATAGTTAAGCACACTTGTTTGTTTGCATAGATTGCATGCGGAGTGTCCGCTATTTGCCGGCGGGGCCGGGGTGCCTGCTTTGTTTTGAGAG
>CABUTL010000275.1 GCA_902494375.1 uncultured Collinsella sp. | reverse complement strand
GCCACGCGCCGCAACGAGGCTGGGGGCTCCGCTGTCTCTGTCAAACAAACGTCAAAGCGGTCATCCGCGACAAAAGCGACGGCCGCCCCTAAGTCTTCTTGGATTGCCGCCATTCAGCAAGATATCGAGGCCCTGGTCGAGCCGTATGGCGACTCCGTCTCGGTTTACTCCGTGGCGCTTGATCCTCAAACGTTCGCGTCGCTCGATGGTGAAGTCGCTGTGGCGCCGGACGCGCGACATGTGGCGGCAAGCATCATCAAGCTTCCCATTCTCGCTTGTGCGCTCGAGACCGTGACGGCGGGCGGGCTGTCCCTCGACGAGCAGATAACGGTAACGCAGCAGGATATCGTGGGTGGCAGCGGCAACATTCAGTCGCGCGGCGCGGGTGTGTCGTACAGTATTGACGAGCTGCTGCACGCTATGATCGCCCAGAGCGATAACGTGGCAGCGAACCTTGTTATCGGCAGGCTTGGCATGGATACGGTCAACGAAACGTGCGCCGCATTGGGACTGACCCAGACCGTGCTCGCTCGTTTGATGATGGACACCGAGGCCCAGGCACAAGGTCGCGAGAACTATACGAGCGCCCGTGATGCTGCGGCTGTGTTGCAACGGCTGGCGGCGGGGACAATCGCGACGCCCGAGCTGTGCGAGCGAGCGCGCGGATATCTGCTGGCGCAGGAAGACGCACGCGGTATTGTCGAAGGCGTTCCCGGCGGCGTGTTGGTCGCGCACAAAACGGGCAGCCTGGCGAATGCTCAGCACGATGCCGCAATCGTCTACGCCGAGCGCCCTTACGTGCTGGCAATCCTCACCCAAGACCTCGAACGCGAGCAGGCCCTAGCCCTCGAGCGCGATATTTCCTTCGCCATCAACGCCCGCGCCCACTCCTAACTTGCGGTGAAATAGGGATTGTATTTGCTGCTAGAAGGCGTATTCAGTCCCTATTTCACCGCAACTTAGAGGGTCGGCAGTTGGGGACGTTCCTTTTCGGCCGGCACTTTAGGAACGTCCCTAACTGTCGCCTAGTCATTTAAGAACGTCCCCAATGACTAGGTGGGATTTGGGGTGCACCGGACGCTGGGGTATCATGGCTTGGTTGCTATAACTTGCATTTTCGCGCCTTGTAGGAAGGGGCTGCGCCCATGGCTTTTGAGCCCGCTCAACATAGCTTTATCACGCTCGAGGGCGTCGACGGCGCCGGCAAGTCCACGCAGGCGCGCCTGCTTGCCCGTGCGCTCGAGCTCGCTGGCTACCAGGTTGTGAGCCTGCGCGAGCCGGGCGGCACTGCCATCAGCGAAAAGATTCGTGCCCTGCTGCTCGACCCCGCCAATACGGCGATGGGCGACACCTGCGAGTTGTTGCTCTACGAGGCGGCGCGCGCCCAGCTAGTGCATGAGGTTATCGCGCCCGCCCTCGCGGCCGGCAAGGTGGTCCTGTGCGACCGCTTCTACGATTCCACGACCTGCTATCAGGCGTTTGCCGACGGCCTCGATCGCCAGATGGTGCGCGATGCCAACAACCTGGCCGTTGCGGGGACGCACCCGGCGCTCACACTCGTCTACCACATCACGCCCGAGCAGGCGGCGCTGCGCATGGCAGCCCGTGGTGCGGCCGACCGCATGGAGGCTAAGGGCATGGCCTTCCAAGAGCGCGTCTACCAGGGATTTTGCGCCATTGCCGCCGAGGAACCAAACCGCGTAAAGCTCGTCGACGCGACCGCGTCCATCGAGGAAGTCTTCGCGCAGACGGTCGAGTGGGTTCGCGCCTACGGCCTCGACATTTCCCAGGACGCCGTCACCGCTGCGCTTGCCCAGGAGGCCGAGTAACATGGCCCCCGCTCAGGCAAGTCTGCTGGCCAAGCTCGACACCCAAGAGCGCGTGCGCGACTTTTTGACCAATGCCGTCGCCAGCGGTCGCGCATCGCACGCCTACCTGTTTTTGGGCGCGCCCGGCGCGGGCAAGCTCGACGCCGCGTGGGCGCTCGCCCAAGCCTTCCTGTGCGAGCAGGATGGCTGCGGCTCATGCGATAGCTGCGTGCGCGTCGCCCGCCATACGCACCCCGACGTGCACTATTACACGCCCGAGAGCGCCACGGGCTACCTCATCGCCCAGACGCGCGAGCTACTCGACGACGTACCCCTGGCGCCCATCCGCGCCAAGGCCAAGGTCTACATCATTGACCGTGCCGAGCAGCTGCGCGCCAACACCGCCAACGCGCTGCTCAAAACGCTCGAGGAGCCGCCCGAGGGCGTTATGTTTATCTTGCTGGGCACCTCGGCAGACGTGATGTTGCCCACCATCGTGAGCCGCTGCCAGTGCGTGCCGTTTCGGCTGGTGTCGCCCGCCGTGGCCGCGCAGGCCGTGAGCCGCGCCACCGGTCAGGATATTGCGCGTTGTCGCATGGCCGCCGCCGTGGCGGGCAGCCCCACGCGCGGTATC
>CABUTL010000274.1 GCA_902494375.1 uncultured Collinsella sp. | reverse complement strand
TACGTCGCCATCGGGCGACTCGATTCGCCTCGGACTGGGAAGCCGCCGGTGGAGCGAGCAACCAAGGTCGAGGTACCAACAGGTCGGTATGTTACCACAAGCAGCCCGCGCCTGCGCATCATCACCGACCCAACATGAATTCCATCGCACGGAGGCGCTGGTCGGTATGCGTCGCCGCCCACACATGCGAAAGCCCGAGCAAGAACGCCGCCGTATGCGGGTCGATTTTCTCGGCCATAAGCGCATCGAAGGTCATGGACATGAGGGCGCGCAGCCATGCGGTCTCACCGGTCGACACCAGTTCGGCACCTGGAACGCTCGACGCGCACGACCCGCACATGAGACCGCCGGCCTGGGGCGAAAAATACGACAGCATGGGGTCTCCGCACAGCACACAGGCCGAAAAATCGGGACGATAGCCAACGTGCGATAGCAGCTTAAAGACATATGCCGCCACAAGCAGGTCCATATGTGCCGTATCAAGCCCGCTGCCCACCAGGGCAAGCGCTCGCTGCGTTATGGCAAAGGCAAACGGGTCCTCGGCGTCCTCGAACGAGCACACGCGCGCGACCTCGGCGATCGCGCTGGCGGCGCAGGTCGTCTCGTAATCGGGCGCAGCGCCGAGCGGCGCCTCCATAAGCTCGGCCTGAGAAACCACGTCGAGTGACCGTCCATGTGCGAGCAGCATATCGACCGTACAGAACAGCTCGCAGCGCGCAGCCAGGCGTCCGCCGGGTTTGCGGGCGCCCTTTGCCACTGCACGAACCTGCCGTCCCCACTCGTCAAGCATCGTCAAGATCAGGTCGGTCTCTTTGAGCTTCGTCTTATCGAGCACGAGCACTTTCGTGCGATATGTCCGGGAGCCTGCCATGCGCGCCGCGCGTCCTTAGTCCTCGGCGTTATAGCCAAAGCGGCGAATCTGGGCCTCGTCGTCGCGCCAGCCGGCCTTGACCTTCACGTCCAGCTCCAAAAAGACCTGCGTGCCAAAGATGCGCTCAAGATCGCGACGGGCGTCGATACCGATATGCTTGATCATCTCGCCGCCCTTGCCGATGATGATGCCCTTTTGGCCCTCGCGCTCGACGTAAATGGTGGCGTGCACGCGCAGCACCTTCTTGGTCTGCTCAAGCGCATCGCAAATCACGCCAACGGAGTGCGGAATCTCATCACGGGTGCGGCGCAAGACCTTTTCGCGAACAAACTCGGCAACGAGCGTCTCATCGGAAGCGTCGGTACCCATGTCTTCGGGGAACCAACGCGGACCCTCGGGCAAAAAGTGCGCAACGGTCTCGATAAAGGCATCGACGTTGAAGTTCTTGACCGACGACGTCACGATCTCGTCGTCATATTCCATGAGCTCATGCGCTGCCTTAAGCTGCTCCATGACCTGTGCGGGGTCGGCCTCATCGGCCTTAGTGAGCACCAGAACCTTCTTGGAACGGGCGCATCTGACGCGCTCGGCAACCCAGGCGTCTCCCCTGCCGATCGGTTTGGTGGCATCAATCAAAAACGCGACGACATCGACATCGTTCAGCTCGAACAACGCGCTCTTGTTGAGCTCGGATCCCAGACCGTCCTTGGGCTTATGAATACCCGGGGTATCGACAAAGACCAGCTGGTAGCCGGGACGGTTGACGACGGCGCGCATGCGGCGGCGGGTCGTCTGGGCCACCGGCGAGGTGATGGCGACCTTTTTGCCATAGCAGGCGTTGAGCAGCGTGGACTTACCGGCGTTGGGACGACCGACCAGGGCCACGAAGCCGCTGCGGAAACCAGGCTCAACGTCACCAAAGCCCGCGAGGTTGTCGTCCTCGTCGCACAGGGCGTCGAGCTCCTCGTCGCTCATGCCCTCAAACGGGTCGAACTCCTCGACATCCTCGAGCTCCTCGATATCCACCGCGTCCAGGACATCGTCATCCAAAACTTCATCGGTAGGCTGCATATTGTCGGACATGGGAATCCCTTTCTAAATAAAGTCAAGCGCGTGGGCAAAGACAAGCAAGCCCACGATCGCGGCGGTAATGGAAAGAACGTATACAGAGGCAGCGGCGATATCCTTCGCACGCTTGGCCAGTGGATGCAGCTCCTGGGTCGCCAGGTCGACGATAGCCTCCATAGCGGTGTTGCACAGCTCCCCGTGAATCACCAGGCCACAACAGATGATAATCGTGGCCCACTCGGCAATGTCGAGGCCCACGATACAGCCGGCAATGACGGTGCACACGCCCGCCAAGAGCATGACCTTAATGTTGCGCTCGGTCTTGACGGCGGTGACGAAGCCCTCCATGGCGTAGGAAAACGACTTTAAGAAGGACGGATGGTCCTTGTTCGATCCGGGAATCATAGACGGCTCCTAGTCGTGGGCGTGGTTGGTGATGGGGCCGACGTGGACTAGCTTGGGGTCCTCGCCGCGCTCGAGCGCCAGATCGCGCAGGATGGCGTCCTCGCGGGCCTCCATGACCTC
>CABUTL010000273.1 GCA_902494375.1 uncultured Collinsella sp. | reverse complement strand
TGATGAAGCTTTCGCATGAATCCAAGGTACGCTTGGGCGTTGGCATCGGAGCGTTTGTGCTCATCATCGGGCTTGTCTTTGGCATTTCGCGGACTTTGATTCATTTTGATGGCCCGTGGGATCTCGACGATGTTGTATCCGGCTTCTCTGGTATGGACGATGCGGTTGACGAGGACGATCTTTTGGATGGCGGTAACTATTCCGCTCAGCCTCAGCAGCTTTCGAGCGAAACCTTTGATGCCGACGCGTTCACATCGCTTGACTTGGACGTGACGTCGGGCACGGTCGAGGTCAAACACGTCTCCAGCGGGCCAGTGCGCGTAATTGAAAGCGGTCGCGTGGCAACGGGGACCGTTGCCTTCGATGCGGCAACCCAGAACCTGGCCGAAATCAAGGGCTCTACGCTCAAGATTCGCCAGTTCGATTGCGATGACGAGCGCGCCATTGACCGCACGGTTACCGTCGAACTGCCGCGCGAAGTTGCCGATAACATGGTGGGCATTACAGCGAATGTAGGATCGGGTGACCTGACGGTCGCGGGCATTGCGTGTCATGACCTCAACCTGACTTTGGACTCTGGAGACGTTGAGTTTACGGGCACCGTGACCGATACCCTGAATGCCGAGGTCGGTTCGGGCGATGTGACGTTCGAGCTCTACCAGGCCCCCGCGAAGTCGATGGACGTGAGTGTGGGCTCGGGCGATGTGGAGATGACGGTTCCGAACTCGACGGGCTTTAAGGCGAGCCTCACCTTGGGCAGCGGCGACTTTGAGAGCGATTTCCTTCCGCTTGGCTACGACGGCGAGACCATTTTGAATCTTGAATTCGATAACGGCGATAAGTCTGCTACGTATCGTTTTGAGGTCGGTTCGGGCGACATGTCGTTTGATCCGGAGTGACATGCGGTTTTCGGAGATCGGTACATATAGGCATGCTCTTTGATGGAGGCGCCGGAGCCGTGACGGGCTTCGGCGCCTTTGCCTTTACAATGGGGACATGGAACAGATTATCTTGAACATACTCGAGGCTCTGCGTCGCGGCGAGACCGTGGACGACAAAGCGCTCGTCAAACTGATACATGCCGAGGCGCGCCGTGAGGGTGCCGACAAACGCGATTTGGCCAAGCGCCGTCTGCTGCCGTTCTACCAGCGGGTTAAACGTGAGGAGCCGGTTCGGTGGGCTGCGTGGAATGTCGATTCCGATCTGGAGCGTCAACTGCTGCAGGTCCTGCGTATGAAGCCGCGCCGAACGGCCTCGGGCGTGGCGACCATTACCGTCATTACCAAGCCCTGGCCATGCTCGGGCGATTGCCTGTTTTGCCCCAACGATCTGCGCATGCCCAAAAGCTATCTGCACGCCGAGCCGGCGTGCGCCCGTGCGGAGCAAAACTGCTTCGACCCGTATCTGCAGGTGAGCGCTCGTCTGACCGCGCTTTCGCAGATGGGACATGCGACCGACAAGATAGAGCTCATTGTGCTCGGCGGTACCTGGAGCGACTATCCGCAAGGGTATCAGACGTGGTTTATGTCGGAGCTTTTCCGTGCGCTCAATGACGATGCCGTCGCCGGTGTGGCGGCAAACCCCATGTTGGCGCGTTCGGGCATCAGCCGTGCCGAGGCAGGGCGCCTGCTCGATGACGCTCCCGCCGATGCCCTGCCGCCGGTGGTAACAGAGCGCCGCGAGCGCTATCGGGCTGCCGGCATTGCGACCGACGAGGCCGAGCTTGCGAGCGGCGTTGCCGACGAGCAGGGGCGTGTGGATGCTGTCGTTGGTGGCTATAACCGCGCAGTGCGTCGTCTGTACGGCCCCGGTACGCCATGGGGCGAGGCTGCCGAGTGGCAGACGGCAACGATGGAGGAGCTTGAGCGTCAGCAGCGCATCAACGAGACGGCGAAGCATCGCGTGGTGGGGCTCGTTATCGAGACCCGCCCCGATGCCGTGACGCCACAGGCGCTCACGCTCATTCGTCGTCTGGGCTGCACCAAGATTCAGATGGGCATCCAGAGCCTCGACCAGCATTTGCTCGATATCAACGAGCGTCGCATTTCGGTGGCTCAGATCGAGCAGGCGTTTTCGCTTGCGCGCCTCTTTGGCTTTAAGATCCATGCGCATTTTATGCTCAACTTATTGGGCGCCACACCCGAGGGGGACAAGCGCGACTACGAGCGCTTTATGACCGAAGGGGCCTTTATGCCCGACGAGGTCAAGGTCTACCCGTGCGCGCTCATCGAGGGCTCGCGTCTGGTGGGCTGCTATGAGCGCGGCGAGTGGCGTCCCTATACCGAGGAAGAGCTGCTCGATGTGTTGGCCGACGACATCGTGGTGACGCCGGCGTTCTGCCGCATCAGTCGCATGATCCGCGACTTTAGCTCCGACGACATCATGGTGGGCAACAAGAAGCCCAACCTGCGTCAGCTCGTTGAAAACCGCTTGTCGGCTCGTGGGGAAGGCGCGACAGTGCGTGAGATTCGCTATCGCGAGATTAGCACGGCGGGC
>CABUTL010000272.1 GCA_902494375.1 uncultured Collinsella sp. | reverse complement strand
GGATGACTGGGTCTTCGGGCAGATAGGTTTGAATGATGACCTCTCCAGGGCGATCGCCGCGACCGGCGCGGCCGGCGACCTGCTCAAGCAAATCGTAGGCACGCTCCCCCGCTCTAAAATCGGGCAGCTTTAACGCAAAATCGGCATTGACTACACCCACAAGCGTGACCTCGGGAAAGTCGAGGCCCTTGGCGATCATCTGGGTGCCCAGCAGCACCGCGCAATCGGCGGCATCGAACTGCTCGAGCAACTTTTTATGCGCGTCCTTGCCACGCGTGGAATCGGCATCCATGCGAATGATGGCTACATCCTCGGGCAGCATCTGGTGCAGCGCGTCCTCGATCTGCTGCGTGCCCAGACCCATTTTTGCCAGGTAACGGCTGCCGCACTTGGGGCAGCGACTCGTGGGCGCGGGATACGGCTGCACGCGCCAGGATGACCCGCAGGTGTGGCACTGCAGCGTATGGGTGCGCTCGTGGTACGTAAGCGCCGTAGAGCAGTGGTTGCAGGTGGGGACGCAACCGCACTCGCGGCACATCAAAAACGGCGCAAAACCGCGACGGTTATGCAGCAACACAGCCTTCT
This sequence comes from uncultured Collinsella sp., assembly GCA_902494375.1. GTDB lineage: Bacteria > Actinomycetota > Coriobacteriia > Coriobacteriales > Coriobacteriaceae > Collinsella. The sequence continues at coordinate 1,938 of CABUTL010000272.1, read as the reverse complement.
CACGGCGCTCGACCACGCGTTCCAAGCCTTCCATCAGCTGTTTTGAGAACATTGAACGGCTGCCGTGCGAAAACTCGCGGCGCAGGTCGGCAATGCGGACCGTGGGTAGCACGGCGTGTCCCGGGCGCTCGGGCATCTCGACGCGCGTCCAGGTGACACCGTTGTACGTGCCGCGGTGGCAGCGGTCGAGGGCCTCGGCAGAAGGCGTGGCCGAGCCCAACACAAGCGGGCAGCGATAGCGACGAGCCATCTCGACCGCCACCTCACGCGCATGGTAACGCGGACTTGAGCCCTGCTTGTAGCTGGTCTCGTGCTCCTCATCGATAATGATAAGGCCCAGGTCGCTGAGCGGGCAAAAAAGCGCCGAACGGGCTCCCACGACCACACGCGCGGCACCGCTGGCAACCATATCCCATTGGTCCAGGCGTTCGCCGGCCGAAAGACGCGAGTGGAAGACCGCGACCGTCTCGCCAAAGCGCGAACGGAAGCGGCCGACGGTTTGAGCCGTCAGCGAGATCTCGGGCACAAGCACGCACGCTGAGCGCCCGGCCGCGAGCACTCGCTCGATAGCGGAGAGGTAGACCTCGGTTTTACCGGATCCGGTGACGCCGTCGACAAGGACCACGTCGCCGTGTGCGTCCAGGCGAGCACGCTCAATCTGCGCGAGCGCCTGCTGCTGGCCGTTCGTGAGTGCGACCGGCGCCTTGCCGCTCGCGGAGGACAGCGTAGTCTGCTCGCTGCAGCCGCGCCAGGCACGGCGCTCCTCCACCACCACGACGCCGCGTTTTTCGAGCGTCTTGATGGTCGCCGACATGCTGTTGTAGAGCAGGTTGAGATCGCGCGTCGTGACCGGTCCGCACTGGAGCGCCTCGATGAGCTGGCGCTGACGAACGGCGGTCTTGGGCGGCGTATAGTCGAAGCCCTCGGGAGTGAGCATGACCCAGCGGTTTTGAATAGGCTTGACGGCGGGACGCTCGACCGTCCACGCCCCGTCATCACCCTTCACGACCCGAGGGCTGCCACCCGGAGGTAAGAACAGGCGCAGGCATTCGGAAAGCGTCGCGACATATTCGCGGCTCATCCAGCGCGCAATGCGGGCGGCCTCGGCGCCAAAGAGCGGTTTGCTGAGGATGGCCTCGATGGGCTTGATGCGAGAGGGGTCGAGGGCGTTGTTGCCTTGCAGGTCGCCCAGCTCAGATGCAATGTCGACGATATAGCCCGCGGCCGCACGGTTGCCAAAGTGGACCAGGACCGTGGACCCGATCTGCGCCTCATTGGCGAGGGACTGCGGAATGCCGTAGGCAAACGGCTCGGACAGCGCACGGGTGGGAATGTCCAAGACCACGCTCGCGTAGGCGGCAATGGGCTCTGGCGCAGGCTCAGGTTTGGCCTGCTCGGCCGTGCGGGCATGCTTCATGGGAGCTTGCTCCGGTTCGGGCGAACCAAACAGCGAAAGTTGCTCGGCCATGGTCTCTGTACCTCCCATCCCATACGTCTTGAGAAACAAGAGCCCCACTCGTGGTGAGCGGGGCTCGGATACATGAGTTTGCGCGACTGTTACAGCGCCATCGTGCGGGCGCGGTCGATACGCGCCAGGCAGTCGTCGCGGCCGACGAGCGCCATGGTCTCGCCCAGCGGGGGGCTCACCATGTTGCCGCAGACGGCGACGCGCACGGCCTGGAATACCACGCGCTTCTTGAGGTCCATCTGCTCGGGCAGCGGCTCAAGCGCAGCGTCGATGGCCTCGGCGGTCCACTCGGTAACACCCTCGAGCGCGGCCCTGGCGGCGTCCAGAATGGCACCCATGCCCTCCTTGGCCAGGCCCTTGTTGACGGACTTCTCGTCATACTCGAGCGTCTCGGCCGTGGCAAAGATGGGGGCGGCGACGGTCACGGCGTCGGCCGGCATCTTGGTGCGCGGCTTGACGATGGCGGCAAG
>CABUTL010000271.1 GCA_902494375.1 uncultured Collinsella sp. | reverse complement strand
GAGGTTCGCGGCATGGGCGAGGGTATACACCGCGTGAGCGGTTTTGGCGACAATGCGTTTTTGCGCGCGCTGACGGGCGGTATTCCCACCGTGCACTATGGCTACCTGACCAGTGGCGTCGAGGCGACCAATATGTTGCTCAACACGCTCGATGGCGTTGAGGGGGAGAGCGGTCTCAAGACGCTCAAGCTCGGCCACCAGCTTATGAATGTCTAGGCTTTGGGCACGTCTGCCTGCCTCTGAGCCCTTATGTTTGTCTCAAAACTACCATTCGCCGGCTTTTTCCTACCGTTCACCGTTATATGAAAACGATTGCAGTCATATGAAACTGAAAACGATTACAGTTTAAGTGTCAAAGATGGCCGGGTGCACATGCGCCCGTTGGAGGAAAGGGAAGTCATGGACTACCGCAAATCAGCCCAAGAGGTGCTCGACAACGTCGGTGGCGCCGACAACGTTGTTTCGGCCGCACACTGCGCCACGCGTCTACGCTTGGTGATTGCCGATAATTCCAAGGTTAACAAGGAGGCCCTCGAGAATGTCGATGGCGCCAAGGGCGTCTTTGAGGCCCAGGGCCAGCTCCAGATTATTTTTGGCACTGGCACCGTCAACAAGGTCTACGAAGAGTTCATCGCGCTCAGCGGCGTCGAGGCTGCCACCAAGGCCGAGGTGAAGGAGGTCGCGGCTCAGCAGCAGAACATCTTTATGCGTGCCATTAAGGTGCTCGGCGACGTCTTTGTCCCCATCATCCCCGCCATCGTGGCTTCGGGCCTGCTGCTGGGCATTATGAGCGCCCTCAACTTCATGGCCTCCAACGGCTTTATCGCGCTCGACACCAATAACTTTATTTATAAGATCGCCGACTTGGTCTCGGGCACGTCCTTTGGCATTCTGCAGATCCTGATCGGTTACTCCGCGGCTAAGGCCTTTGGCGCCAACCCGTATCTGGGCGCTGTCGTCGGTGGTGCATTCATCAACTCCTCGCTGCAGAGCGCCTACACGGTTGCTTCCGAGGGCGTTCAGACCATGGTTACTGTTATTCCCGGTGTGTACAGCTTTGAGTGGGTCGGCTATCAGGGCCATGTGATCCCCATCGTTATCGCCTGCGCCATTCTGGCCTTCCTCGAGAAGCGCCTGCACAAGATCGTTCCCGAGATGTTCGACCTCTTTGTGACTCCGCTCGTCTCGGTGTTCGTGACCGTGCTCGTGACGCTCGTTGCCGTCGGCCCCATCTTTGTCTGGGCCGAGAACGCCATCCTCGGTCTGATCCAGGCCCTGCTGACCCTGCCCTTCGGCATCGGTTCCTTTATCGTCGGCCTGTTCTATGCCCCCACGGTCGTTACCGGTATCCACCAGATGTACACCGCCATCGACCTGGGCCAGCTCGCCCAGTACGGCGTGACCTACTGGCTGCCCATCGCCAGCGCCGCCAACATCGCCCAGGGTGGCGCCGCGCTCGCCGTTGCCTTTAAGACCCGCGATGCCAAGATCAAGGGTCTGGCACTTCCATCGGCCCTGTCCGCCTTCATGGGCATTACCGAGCCCGCCATCTTTGGTGTGAACCTGCGCTTCTTTAAGCCCTTCGTCGCCGGCTGCATCGGCGGCGGTTGCGGTGCCCTGGTCTGCGCGCTCACTTCGCTGGCTGCCTCCGGCACGGGCGTTACGGGTATCTTCGGTATCCTGCTGTGCCTGGCCCAGCCCGTGCAGTACGCGATCATGTTTGCGGTCGCCGCGCTGGTTTCCTTTGCCGTCTCGTTTGTCCTGTACAAGGACGAGCCCAAGGCTTCCGAGCAGGCCTAAGAGTTTTTGATTGAGGGGCGCCCGCGGGTTGTATGCTCACGGGCGTTTCCTGTATCTGGTGCCGTTCTCTGGTGCCTTGTTACTTTCGATCCGTTAGGACTTTGATATGTCTAATGCACTTGGTCGCGACCTTGCAAAGCTGGTTGCCGCTGTTGACGCTGCCGCCTCTGAGTGCGGTCATGGCGCGTATGGCCAGCATTTCCACATTATGCCGCCGGCGGGTTGGCTCAATGACCCCAACGGTCTTTGCCAGGCAGATGGCGTGTTCCATGCCTATTTTCAGTATGCGCCGTTTGATGTCGAGGGCGGCGTTAAGGCCTGGGGTCATGCGACGAGCCGCGACCTTATGACGTGGGACTACGTTGGCGCCCCGCTGTTGCCCGACGAGCCGTTCGATTGCCATGGCGTGTATTCGGGCTCCGCGCTTGTCGAGGACGGTCGCATTCGCGTGCTGTACACAGGCAACGTTAAGCTTTCCGATGCAGATGGCACATACGACTACGTCAATACCGGCCGCCGCTCCGATACTGTTTATGTCGAGAGCGTTGATGGCCTTGCCGGGCGGGAGTTCAGCCAAAAGCGCGTGGTGCTGGCGTCCGAGGATTATCCCGAGGATTTGACCTGCCATGTGCGCGATCCCAAGGTGTGGCGCGATGATAATGGGCGTTACCACATGGTGCTGGGCGCGCGTCGTCGCGTGGATGGGCCGCATGTCGATAGTCGATTTTGCGCCATGCACGGCGAGGGTGCCGGGCGCGATGTAGG
>CABUTL010000270.1 GCA_902494375.1 uncultured Collinsella sp. | reverse complement strand
GACATCAAGGTCATAACGGGCATTCGCCGTAGCGGTAAGTCAAAATTGCTCGAGGCCCTCCGCGATTACGTGGAGGCAAATCTGTCCAATTCGAATGTCATCCATATCAATTACAACCTCGACGAGTTCGAGGGCCTGCTCGAATATCATGCCCTGCTCGCCTATGTGAAAGAGCATCGAGTGTCCGACAAGCAAAACTTCCTGCTTATCGACGAGGTTCAGATGTGCGACGGCTTTGAACGCGCGATCAACAGCCTCCATGCATCCGAGCAGTACGACATCTTCATCACCGGATCGAACGCCTTTTTGCTGTCGAGCGATCTGTCGACGCTCTTTACGGGGCGCACGTTCGAGATCGAGGTTTTCCCATTCTCGTTTGAGGAGTATCGCCTCTATAGTGACGAGGGCGAGGTCGATCGCGACTTCGATGAGTATGCGAGAACCGGCGGTATGTCCGGCTCTTACCCTTATCCACTGCAGGAGCAGCGCTACCAATATCTCTCCAATGTCTTCAAAACGCTCATCGTGAGGGATATCGTGCAGCGGCATAACGTGAGAAACGAATCGGCACTGCTGCGCATTGCCGATTACATGATGGACAACGTCTCCAATATAACGTCGGCACGCAACATTACAGATGTTTTGAATGCGGATGGGCTAAAGATTACGAACAAGACGGTCGGCACGTACATGGGGTACCTGTGCGATGCGTTTGCCTTCTATAAAGTTCGTCGGTACGACATTCGCGGCAAAAAATACCTTAAGAGCGGCGAGAAGTATTACCTGGCGGACCACGCGTTCAAATACGCACTGCTTGGTACACGTGATATGGATTGGGGACGCGTATACGAGAACATGGTGGCCATCGAGCTGCTGCGCCGCGGATACGAGGTATACGTCGGTGTGCTCTATAAAAAGGAAATAGACTTTGTAGCAATCAAGCGAAGCGAGAAGCTCTACATTCAGGTGAGCGACGACATCAGCTCGGATAAGACGTTTGAACGCGAGATTTCGCCACTGCTGAGCATTGGCGATGCGTATCCCAAGATGATTCTTGCCCGCACGCATCACGAGGCCACGGATCGCGATGGGGTGCAGATCGTGGACCTGGCGAGGTGGTTGTGCGGCGAGGCTTAGCAAAAAAATCCTATTCCTCAAAACTGAAAAATTTTCGATTTTGAGGAATAGGATTGGCGGCTGGTTGCTGCGACCTGGCGTTTACTCTATCCCAGCTCCTGCATGCGGCGGTAGATTTCGCAGATGCCCTTGATGGTGAGTTGCCCGTCGACCACGTCGAAGGCATCGGTCGAATCGGCGACAATGCCGGCGAGACCGCCCGTGGCGATAACGGTGGCATCCTCGCGGCCCAGCTCGCGCTTCATGCGCGTGACCAGGCCCTCGGCCATGGCGGCGGCGCCCATCACGGCGCCGACCTTGATGCACTCTTCGGTGTCGCGACCGATGGCGTGTTCGGGCGCCTCGAGCGGCACGCTGGCGAGCTTGGCGGCACGGGCGGCAAGCGCGTCCATGGAGATGCGGATGCCCGGCGCGATCGCTCCGCCAATGTAATAACCGTCCTCATCGATGACGTCGATATTGGTCGCGGTGCCAAAGTCCACCACGATTGCCGGCGCGCCGTAGAAAGTCTCGGCCGCAATGGCGTTGGCGACGCGGTCGGCACCTACGGCTTGGGGGCGCGCCGCGCGCAGCTTGGTCACGGCAGCCGTCTGCGGCCCGATGACGATGGCATCCGCCGCGATGCGGTCGGCCACGGCGTGCCACTCGCGCGAGAGCTGCGGCACCACGCCCGCAAAGGCGATCGCATCGACCGCATCGAGCGAGAGGCCGTACATCTTAAAGAAACCCATCAGGCGCACGTGGATCTCGTCGGCGGTATAGGAGCGGTCGGTGGGCATGCGCCACGACTGCACCAGCTCGTCTCCGTCAAACAGGCCCATGGCCGTCTGCGTGTTTCCCATATCGATAGCGAGCAGCATGTCTACTCCCGGTGTCGGCATAAAAGGACGCGCACCATTGTATACGTGCCATCGACGGCGCTCGGCTGTGATTCGTTTACGGTGATAAGGGCTGAGAGGTTTAAATATGAAGGAATTATGCTCTACGAGATTTTCCTTGCCGTTTACCGAACTCCCACGTAATATTCTTTCTTGCGCACATGAGGCGCCCAGACATTGCGGGGTGGAGCAGTCTGGTAGCTCGCCGGGCTCATAACCCGGAGGTCGTAGGTTCAAATCCTGCCCCCGCGACCAAGAACTTGCAGCTCGTCGGCCTAGCCGGCGAGCTTTTTTGTTATTCCGGGACCGTGTTTTTTGGTCCAATTCTCAGCCTCTCAAACAAAATCTCGATCTGTAACATCTAGACCCGATTTGGGCGGCTAGGTGTTACAGATTGAGATGTTGAGTCCCCGCCTGGACGGTTTGTCTAAATCTGTAACACGAGGGATGGATTTTGCCGAGTAACTGTTACAGATTGAGATTTTCTGCCGGGACGGTTTTGGTTTGTCTCAATCTGTAACAGTTGCTCGGCAAAATAGGGTCTTACTGTTACAG
>CABUTL010000269.1 GCA_902494375.1 uncultured Collinsella sp. | reverse complement strand
CCTGCCTCGCTGGCTCCGGCAAGGAGCAGGTCTCCGAGGCCGAGATGGCCGCTGAGCCCAAGGCCGAGTAAATCAGTCTTAGTTAATTCTTTTTCATCTCTTTGAAAGGAACCACAATGGCCCAGATTACCGCCGCTATGGTCAAGCAGCTCCGCGAGATGACCGACTCCCCGATGATGGAGTGCAAGAAGGCTCTCGTCGAGGCTGACGGCGACATGGACGCCGCTGTCGACGTTCTGCGTAAGAACGGCCTTGCCAAGGCTGCCAAGAAGGCTGGCCGTGAGACCAACGAGGGCGCTGTCGCCGCGTTCGTCTCCGAGGATGGCAAGACCGGCGCTCTGCTCGAGCTCTCCTGCGAGACCGACTTCGTTGGCTCCAACGCCAAGTTCACCGGCTTTGCTTCCAAGGTCGCTGAGGTTGTCGCCACCACCGAGCCGGCCGATGTCGACGCTCTGCTCGAGAAGCCGATGGGCGAGGAGACCGTTTCCTCCGAGCTCACCGAGATGATTCACATCATGGGCGAGAACATGAAGATCTCCCGCTTCGCTGCCCGCAAGGCTGAGAACGGCGCGCTCGCTTCTTACATCCACATGGGTGGTAAGATCGGCGTCCTCGTCGAGTTCGCCTTCGAGAAGGCCGAGACCGCTCAGGCTGAGTCCTTCAAGACCTTCGCTCACGACGTTGCCCTTCAGGTTGCCGCCGTCGCACCGATCTGCGCCACCCGCGATCAGGTTCCGGCCGAGACCGTCGAGCACGAGAAGCAGATTTACATGGCCCAGGCTGCCGAGTCCGGCAAGCCCGAGGCTATCCAGGAGAAGATGGCTGTCGGCCGTCTGGAGAAGTTCTACAAGCAGTCCGTGCTCACCGAGCAGGAGTTCATTAAGGACAGCTCCCTCACCATCAAGAAGTACGCTGAGCAGGTCTCCAAGGAGCTCGGCGACACCATTACCGTCGTTGCCTTTGACCGTCTGGTCCGTGGCGAGTAAATAAGCTCTTGTAGCTGGTAATGAGCAGGCTGTGGGTTTTACTCACAGCCTGCTTTTTCATGGCTCTTCTTAGAGCCTTTGATAGAATGTTGAGAGTTCAATCTAAAGGAGGATCGCTTTGTCCGACATCCGATATAAACGCGTGCTTCTTAAGCTTTCCGGCGAAGCGCTGATGGGCGACGGCCAATATGGCATCGACCCCAAGGTTACCGACCATCTTGCTAAGCAGGTCAAGGAGCTGCTCGCCGTTGGCCATGAGGTCGGCGTCGTTGTCGGCGGCGGCAATATTTTCCGCGGCATGGCAGGCGCTGCCGGTGGCATGGAGCGTGCTCAGGCCGACTACATGGGCATGCTGGCAACCGTGATGAACGCGCTCGCCCTGCAGGATGCCTTCGAGCATAACGATGTTCCCTGCCGCGTGATGAGCGCTATCCAGATGAACGAGATCTGCGAGCCCTATATTCGCCGTCGCGCCATCAACCACCTTTCCAAGGGCAACGTCGTTATTTTTGCCGCCGGCTCGGGCAATCCGTACTTTACGACCGACACCGCCGCTGCTCTTCGTGCGTGCGAGATCGGCGCCGAGATTCTGATTAAAGCCACCAAGGTTGATGGCATTTACGACAATGATCCCGTCAAGTGCGCCGATGCCGTCCGTTTTGACAAGATTACCTATCACGAGGTACTCGTCCGCGGTCTGCAGGTTATGGATTCCACGGCTACGGCATTGTGCCAGGATAACCGTATGCCGATTTTGGTCCTCAACATCGATGGCGAGGACACCGTCAAGCGCGCGCTTTCGGGTGAGCCCGTCGGCACGCTCGTCTATCAGGAGGATTAAGCATGGCAGAGAACATCACCGCCCACATGGACAAGTCGCTCGAGTCCCTCAAGCATAACTTCTCCAAGGTCCGTACCGGCCGAGCCAACGCTAACATTCTGTCCGACATCACCGTCGATTATTACGGTGTTCCCACGCCGGTCACGCAGGTGGCCGCCGTAAAGACCCCCGAGGCCCACATGCTGCTCATCGAGCCGTGGGACAAGGCGCTCATCAACGCTATCGTCAAGGCCATCGGCGCTTCCGATTTGGGTATTACCCCCAACTCCGATGGCACCGTCGTTCGTCTGCCGTTCCCGGCTCCCACCGAGGAGCGCCGTCGCGAGCTCGTCAAGGAGTGCCGCGAGTACGCAGAGCAGGCCAAGGTGTCTATCCGTAACATCCGTCGCGACTTCAACAACAAGCTCGAGCGCGATGAGGAGCTCACCGAGGACGATGTCCGTCGCGAGCAGGCCAAGGTCCAGAAGCACACCGATGAGTATGTCGCCAAGGTCGAGGAGCTTCTGAAGGAAAAAGAAGCCGAGGTCATGGAGATCTAAGGTGCAATACGACGAGCATAAACTGGTCGAGTACTTTGCCGACGCCCCTGCGGGCGTCGGTTTTTCCGACCTTGACCTCAATAACATTCCGCACCATATCTCGTGCATCATGGACGGCAACGGTCGTTGGGCTACGTCGCGCGGTCTTGCACGCACCGAGGGCCACAAGGCGGGTATTGTCTCCCTTCGCGAGATCATTACCGCCTGCGTGCGCCTGG
>CABUTL010000268.1 GCA_902494375.1 uncultured Collinsella sp. | reverse complement strand
GTACCAGATTCGAACTGGTGATCTCCGCCTTGAGAGGGCGGCGTCCTAAACCGCTAGACGAACGGGCCATATGTAGCAAATGCAATGGCTGGGATGGAGGGAGTCGAACCCCCATTGACGGAACCAGAATCCGCTGTCCTGCCATTAGACGACATCCCAATGACTGCATCGCTGCGCTCGGCTGTGCCTTTGCGCAAGAAAGAAATATACGGGAAGTCTCGCCGTGACGCAAGCCCCAATTTTGACTTTTTTGAAATTCAGTCAAATTGGCCTAATTTAGTCCAACCCGTGAAGGACCTGTGAAGCCAACCGCTGTACACGAAGGGCAAAACGCCGTGAGCGGTAGCCGTCAACCGTTGGCAGATTCTACCGTGAAAACGATAGCACCAGGCAACACAATCGAAGTATCAATGATCGCGTAGATATCGAGGCGCCATGGACGAAGAGCTTGATTACCTATGGGAGACCCTGGGCCTCGAGATCACTGCCGACCTTTGGCCCGAACGGGACAAAATTCACCCCACGTTACGCCCCGCCATTACTGTGGTGCAGGCAAAATACCGCCGTGCATCCTTTTTAATCATGCGGATGTCATGGCACGCGGGACTCCCCGACCTTAAGCGAATCCAGGCAAGCCTCGTCGAGCTGTCCGGCATGCCGACCGTCATATCCGAGGCGCACCTGGAGCAGCGCCAGCGCGAGCGACTGCAACAGCAGCGGATTCCCTTTATCTGCCCCGGCATTCAGGCATATCTGCCCTTTATGGACGAAGAGTACTGGAGCGGCAAGCCCAACAAGCACGTAAAGGTCTACGATCCGCACGAATGGGCACAGCTGGCGGACTGACTGGGGCAGGCCCGCCGGCGGAAAGTGCGTCCCAGATTTCAAGCTCAAACTGGTCCCTACTTTCCTGTCGAGCCCTCAACCGGAAACCGTGTCCCGCAATCGAAGCTCAGAATGGGACGTGCTTTCCGCAACCGGCCACTTTGGGAAAGTGCATCCCATTCTGGAAGCGAATTCCGGGTCGCACTTTCCGCAGCCGCTACAGCAACGCCTCGGCCCAAGCCGATTCCCTAAAGCCGGGAATCGCAAAGTCGTCGCCCACCAGCAGCGGACGCTTGACCAGCATGCCGTCGGTCGCCAGCAGCTCGTAGCACTCCCGATCCGTCATGCCCGCATCCAGACGCGCCTTCAGGCCCAGCTCTCGATATTTCATGCCCGACGAATTAAAGAAGCGCCGCACCGGCAGCCCCGAATGAGCAATCCAGGTCGCAAGCTCATCAGCCGTAGGATTGTCCAAAACGATATCGCGGTCGATATACTCAACCCCATGTTCATCCAGCCATGCCTTGGCCTTCTTACAGGTCGAGCACTTGGGATATTCAACAAACAGTACGGTCATGGGAATCCTCCGAATATAGATCGGCCAACGCAGGCACACGCCACACGAGGCGCCTTCGTATGATGGGCCAATTGTAGCCCACGGGTCACACGCTAAACGAACCGTACCCCGAATCCGCGTTTGATGAACGGCAGCAGCTCCATTGCCTCGGGCGTGATATGGCCCGCAACGTTCATGCGCTCGTCACCGGGAAGATCGACCCGCGCAATCTCAAGCTCGCCTTCGTAGCGCCCATATCCGCTATTGCTCACAGCGATCGACCCCGCCTTTCGCGGCAGGCCGGCTCCGGCATCCGTCGACACGGAATCCGGCTTAAGCGTCGTACGTGACTCCTGAGACCTAAAGATGAGGACGCTCGAGTCGGGCCGGTCGTGATGAATCTGCCCGCGCACATAGGCATAACCGGGCTCAAGCTCGCATTGCAGGTCCACGTATCCGGCGGAAACTTGAGCAAACTGCGCCCAGCCCGCATCGGAAAGATCGGGGTCGCCGACCAACACAATGCCGCAATCGGCGCCATGTGCAAGCTCAAGCATATTGAGAGCAACCTTTGACGCGCGACCGCGCTGCGCCTCGACCGTCGGCAGTCCCTCGAATACCGGCCCGCGAACGTTAGCATCACCCGGCACAAAAGCCATGATTTCGAATCCAAGCGCCGCAAGACGAAGATTCACCCGAGCAATGTCCTCCAGAGCTAAACCGGTATAAGGCTTGGGGTAAAAATTGTGGCAGGCGGCAAAACGAGTCACATCGGCGCCGGCTTCACGCCACGATGCGATTTCATCAGAACTCACTGTCGATGCATTGACCACAATGCGAAATACACCGGACAGCTCCGCGACCCGCTGGGCGCTAAAGCCATAGTCCAAACGAAGGTATTCCAACCCCAGATCGCGCAGGTCCTCGATGCGCTCAAGCCCGAGCAAATCGCACGTGCGAGGCCCCACATCGGCAATGAGCGCAATGCCGCGGGCGGAAAGCAGCGACAGCACATGACGGACCTTATCGGCATACGCCGCTCCCCCATCCTCGGGAATATGCAGCGAGGTGAACGCGTAGCGCGCACCCGCCGCGGCGCCACGCTCAATCGTCCGCTCAATATCCTGCAAAGGGCTGGAAAGATAAATTGAAATACCCGTTTTCACGCTTCAACGCTCCTTTAAAAAAGGCCGGCGGAGCAGCT
>CABUTL010000267.1 GCA_902494375.1 uncultured Collinsella sp. | reverse complement strand
CGTCCTCAGTGGCCTCGCCCTTTTGGCGCGTGGGGAAGGTGGTTTGTGCAGCTTGGCCAAACTGGTCGTAGAAGCCGGGCATGACACCCATGGGATCGGCCGTCACGAACCAATAGGCACCACCGCAAACGACGGCGAGGACCGCGATGACAATAAGCGGCTTGGGAATATGACGCTTGTGCTTGTGATAGGCGTCCTCGTCGGGGTGCACCTTGCGCTTGGGTTTTTGAGCATCGTCATGCAGGGAAACGGGCATGGGAATATCGACCTTGGGGATACCGAAATCCTTATCGAAAGCCGGCAGCACGCAGGTCTCGTTAGGATCGGCGGCGTCCGAAAGCACCGCAGCGGCAGAGGCTGGCGCATGCGGCACCTCGGTATCGATCTGCTCTTGCGTTAGGCGCGGAAAGCCCGCCGTGCGGCCCGCTGCCAGGTCGGATGCGGCCGCGTCCTCGGAGAGGATACCCGGAGCGGGGCGTCCGCATTTGGGGCACGTACGATCATGCGGAGAAAGACGGGCACCGCATCCCTCACAGAACACGAACTCGGTGTGCTCCGGACCATCGCCCGGACCCACGTAGGCGTTGCAGTAGGGGCAGAACGAGGCGCCGTCCTCGATGGTCTTAAGGCAATGCGGACAGATCACGGCATCCTCTTTTCGAAGCAATTCAAACAATCGAGGTTAGAGCATAACATCGCCACGGCCCCGCAGGAGCAAGGCACCAATTCAACATCGGCAGAGCGCGTAGTTACTTCTTCTTTTTGCTTGGCATCGAGACTTTGATGCCTTGGGCGGACTTGGTTACGCGGGAGCGCTTGACTCCGGTACTCTTCTTTTTCTTGGGCTGGGCCTGGGCCACGCCCTCGAGTGCGCGGGCCTCGGCCTCACGAACGGTGCGAGCTTCGCGGCGCTGCGCCATGTCGGCGGCGACGCGCTTGGCAAAACGCTCGGCCGTCGAACCCGTCGAGCTCACCTTGCCGCCACCGCGACCCAAGCGGACCCGCACACCGCGGCCAAAACCAGTTGCGGCATGACGACGACGCGGCTTGAGCGAATCCATCATCGTGGCGAGCTTAAAGAACACCGAGCAGGTGATGACCACGATGACAGCCAAGATAACCATCTGGCCCATCGACAGGTTGGCAATAGACAGCAGCTTCGGGAATCCGATAACGCCCGTCAGGATGCCGGCAACTACAAACACAAAGAGCGCCACACGTAAGGGCGTGAGGGGCTGCGAGATACGCCAGATCAGGCTGACGCTCGCCGCGCACGACGTAAGCAAGCACATCGTAGACAGCGTGAGCTGGCTAAAGCCAAACACGCGCGCCACAAAGATATCGAGCGCCGCGGCCAAAATGACCGCAAGCGACGCCGGCAGTGCCCGCTTGAGCACGTTCGTCAGGAACGACCCCTTCACGCGAGCATTGTTGGGCTCCAGGCCCAACACAAAGCCCGGCGCGCCAATGCAAAAGAAGTTGATGAGCGTCATCTGAATCGGCTCGAAAGGGTACGGCGGCAGTGCGATGCACAGCGCCGCCAGGCCCATCGAGAACAGCGTCTTGGTCAAGAACAGCGAGGCCGAACGCTGCAGGTTGTTGATGGAGCGACGGCCCTCGGCCACCACGGCGGGCATCGAGGCAAAGTCGTTGTCGACGAGCACGATCTCGGCCACGTTACGCGCGGCATCGGAGCCGGCCGCCATGGCCACGGAGCAGTCGGCCTCCTTGAGCGCCAGCACGTCGTTGACGCCGTCGCCCGTCATGGCCACGGTGTGCTCGCGGCGCTTGAGCGCCTGCACGAGCTCGCGCTTCTGCTGCGGGGTCACACGACCAAAGACATGGTAGCGGTCCACTGCGGCATCGAGCTTGGCCGGCGTATCGAGCGTCGTGGCGTCCACATAAGCGTCCGCCCCCGGCACGCCCACCACGCGCGCGATCGACGACACCGTACGCGGGTCGTCGCCACTGATCACGTTGAGAGTCACGCCCTGCTCGTTAAAGTAGCCGATGGTCTCGGCCGCCGAGGTACGGATCTCGTCGCGTATGGTCACAAAGCCCACGGGCTCGGCCTCGCCCACCATATCGCCATCGGGCGTAAAGCCGTCAACGCGCGCCACCACGAGCACGCGGCAGGTATCGGCAAGCTCGGCGACACGGTTCTCGACCTGGGCAAACGCACGATCAGAGAGCACAAACTGCGCCGCACCCATCACATATGAGCCCTGTGCAAACGACGCGCCGCTCCACTTTTTGGAAGACGAGAACGGAATGACCGACAGCGGTTCAGACACCTCGACCGGGCGATCGGCGTAATAGTTGAGCAGCGCCTGGCAGGTCTCGTTGGCATCGGCCGAAGTCGCACGTGCCACGTTAGCCAGCGCAAAATCGAGCACCGTGGTATCGACGGGAACAGCCGCCTCGTCCGGGCCGGCGCCTAGGCTCACGCCCTCAACCGGCAGCGGATACGTGCCCTCGACCTCCATGCGGCCCGACGTGATGGTGCCCGTCTTGTCCAGGCACAGCACGTCGACGCGAGCGAGCGTCTCGATGCAGTAGAGCTGCTGTGCCAGCACCTTGCGGCGG
>CABUTL010000266.1 GCA_902494375.1 uncultured Collinsella sp. | reverse complement strand
GTGCGGCGTGATGGCTTCCGAGCTTGGCCTGGACGTTGTGACCGCCAAGCGCGCCGGCCTGCTGCACGACCTTGGCAAGGCAATCGACCACGACGTCGAGGGCCCGCATGCCGTCATCGGCGCCGAGCTTGCCCGCCGTTATGGTGAGAAGCCCGTTATCGTCCACGCTATCGAGGCTCACCATGCCGATGTCGACCCCAACACGGTGCTCGATGTCCTGGTACAGGCCGCCGATGCCGTCTCCGCCTCTCGCCCCGGTGCCCGTCGCGAGTCTGCCGAGAACTACATCAAGCGTCTTGAGAAGCTCGAGGAGATTGCCAACTCCCATGAAGGCGTCGAGCGTACCTATGCCATGCAGGCTGGTCGCGAGGTCCACGTCATGGTTCAGCCGGACAAGATCTCCGATGCCCAGTCCACGGTCCTGGCTCACGATATCGCCCATCAGATCGAGGAAGAGATGGAGTATCCCGGTCAGGTGCGCGTCGTCGTGATTCGCGAGAGCCGCGCTGTCGATATCGCTAAATAACATGAGCGACGCGAACGAGCTCATCTCATTTATCGCGTCGATGTCGGGGGAGGGCAACCTTCGCGTCGAGGAGAACCTTGGCGAGGGGTATGTCCGCCTCCGCGTTTCGGAGGCCGAGCGGCGCCAGGCAAAACACGACATTCAGCATGTCGAGGATATCGTCATCGAAATGCTCCGTAATGCTCGCGATGCCGGCGCCGACAAGGTCTATCTCGCCACGACCAAGGAAGATGGCGTCCGCACGCTTGTCTTTCTGGATAACGGTTCGGGCGTTCCGCAGGATATGCAAGAGCGAATCTTCGATGCCCGCGTTACCTCCAAGCTCGAGAGCATGAAGATGGACCGTTGGGGCGTTCACGGTCGTGGCATGGCATTGTTTTCGATCAAGCAGAACACCGACGAGGCCCGTGTGGTCACGTCCGGCGTCGATCTTGGTTCAGCCTTTAAGGTGAGCGTTGCAGCCGACCGCCTCAGTGAGCGTGCCGATCAGTCCAGCTGGCCCCAGGCCGTCAAGGATGAGGACGGACGTTATGTCTGTGCTCGCGGCCCGCATAATATTATTCGCGCTGCCTGTGAGTTTGCGCTCGAGGAGCTGCGTGGTTGCGATGTCTATCTTGGTTCTCCGTCTGAGATTGCCGCGACCCTTTATGCTCAGGCGTCAAGTCGGCTCGATACGTCTCGTCTCCTGTTTATTGATGACGAGAGCGAGCTTCCGGTTGTCGATCGCTTAGGCCTTGCCTCTGATGCCGAGGACTTTATCCGTATCTGCTCGGGTTTGGGTCTTGGGATGTCCGAGCGCACGGCACATCGCATTTTGGCAGGGCAGATTAAGCCCGTTCGCGGTGTGACCGCGCGTCTGCTGCGCGAGCGTGATTCGTCCTCGCATGCGCCGGCTCCTGTCGATCTCGCGAAGGATCGTCGCGGGCTACGTATTGCCAAGGATGACATGGCACAGTTTTCGCGTGCTGTGGAGCGGGACTTCAATGACCTTGCCGCCAGGTACTATCTCAACCTTTGCGGCGACCCAAAGATTCGTGTTTCGCGTGATCGAATCACTGTGACCTTCGATCTTGCCAAAGAGGAATAGTGCCTTTACCGAGTCCTCTCGGTACGATACAGTTATTGCAGTTAAAACGTACTTTTAAACGCAGGAGTTTCTTCATGGATTGCCTGAAGGTATCAAGCAAATCATCGCCCGCGTCCGTTGCCGGCGCCATCGCCGGCATGGTCAAGGATGGTGTACCCGTCAACATCCAGTGTGTCGGCGCCGGTGCTGTCAACCAGGCCATTAAGGCCGTTGCCATCGCGCGCGGTTTTTTGATCCCAACCGGTTTTGATATTTCCTGCGCGCCCGTGTTCTCCGACATTCTCATTAACGGGGAGTCGCGCACGGCCATCCGCCTTTCTATCTACGTTCACCAGATCAATCGAGCTGCTATGGATAACGTCGTCATGGATGATGTTAAGCCTGTGGCATAGCTTCTGCTAGCCTCGTTTCGCTCCCCAACGTTAGGACTTATGCACATGGATCAGCGTTCCGTACGCGATATTCTTGCCGGTAAAACCTACTTTATCCGCACCTTTGGCTGCCAGATGAATCAGCACGACTCTGAGCGCGTGAGCGGTCTGCTCGATTCGTATGGTTGCCTCATGGCGCTCGATCTTGAGCATGCCGATATCGTTGTCTTCATGACATGCTGCGTGCGCGAGGCCGCCGATACTCGCCTGTACGGTCAGTGCAATTCCTGCAAAAGCCTGCCGCCTTCGCCTTCGGGCAAGCGTGTGGTTGCCGTGGGCGGCTGCATCGCGCAGCGTGATGGCGAGGGACTGCTCACCAACGTCGATAACGTCAATGTCATCTTTGGCACGCATTCTATCGCACATGTGGCCGAGCTCATTGCCGAGGCGTTCCTTGACGGCAAGCGTCATATCCGCACCAATGAGCATGAGGATACGGATGCCATGAGCATGCCGTGGCATCGAGAGACCCAGTATCACGCTTGGGTGCCCATCATGACGGGCTGCAATAATTTCTGCACCTATTGCATCGTGCCGTACGTGCG
>CABUTL010000265.1 GCA_902494375.1 uncultured Collinsella sp. | reverse complement strand
TCGACACTTCGATCTGCAAGTCATAGCCTTCCATGGCATTCAGAATTTGAGTCTGAACCGTCGCCGAGGCATCGGCAGAGCTTTCGTCGCCCTCCCCCTCCGACGCCACAGCGTGCGCCAACACGATGTCGGGCACCACGCGGTCGAAGCGCGCGACAGCGCTGGCAAAGATCATGACGTTGTACACGACGAGTGCCAGCACCAGCAAAACGGGCGTAACCACTGCCATCTCAACCGTCGCTTGGGCGCGCTCCTCGCGCAGACGCATGCGGATACTCATTACGACCCACCGCCCAGAACGCCAACCAGCGTGGCGACATCGACGGTGAGCGGGATGGAGCCGCCGCCGGGCAGAGGAATCTCCGCAAGTGTGAACACCGTACCGCTAATGGTGCGTTCGACTTGATATTCCAACGCCTCGCAAAGCGCCTTGGGATCGGTCACGCCCAACGGAATACTTCGCAGTTTGTCTTGCGCTTGAGAGAGACCCGCAATGTCAGACCCCGGACTCTTAATGACATTTGCGGAATCGGTCAGCACCGGCTTTCGCAGGCGCAAGTCGCACGGTTCCAAACCCAGCGCCGCCACGGACGCCGAAACGGTATCGCCGAGCCACGATGCAATGGAGCCCAACGCACCGCTGCCCCCTCCTAGGTCTTTAATCATCTCGTCCATAAGTTCGTCGGCCGAACCTTGGATGTCTCCGTATCCCACGAGTAGCCGTCCCCAAACATCCATGACGCCGTCGAGCACGCCGGCAACGCCGCCCGAGCGTTCCTTCAATGTCGAGAAAAATCGCGAAAGCATGTTGTTTTGCGCCGTCGCCTCATCGGGCGCCAGCACCGCGGCAGAGATAGCACCGCGATCGCCAAGCCTGACTGCCGCGTTAAACGAGGAGTTAAGTTGATCGGGGCTGGTAATGTCACCCGAAACTGCAAAGGCGACCACGCCGTTGCGGCCAGGTGGGGCGATACGCGGGCGCTCGCCGGAAAGCGCTTTAATGGCCTGGTCAAACGCATTGCCCGCACGGTCGGCCTCATCCTCGGTCTGACGCTCAAGTTCGAGTTCTTTGTTGCGGCATTCGACGTAGTCTTCCAGAGCCTCTTTGAATCGATCAAAGTGGTACTCAAAGCCGTTTTCGATAGAAGTCGAAGGAGCCGCAACGGCACCGAGCGACGAAACACCAAAATGGCATCTATTGCATTTGTCCTGCCCGTCATAAGCAGCAACCGAGGCCAGCCCGCATGGCGCCCCCTTCTTATAGTTGGGGCAACTCGTTCCGTAATGCAGATACGTCTTGCCATCGATGGCACTGGTTGGCCACACCGTATCGGTATAGAGTTCCGTCGCTCGCACCTCGTCAGTGTTGCGCGGCAACAGCGGGATATAGGAAGCGACTTCATCTCCGTCCTCGGTTACATATGCACGATTGACCTCTGTACTCGCATAGGTGTAAAACGCCTTGCGCGCCGCCGACTCCGCCTTCGTCTCGACGCTTGAACCCTGCGGTTTTTCGTCTGCCAGGCGTTGACGGTAGTAGGTCTTCGCGCGGTCGAGCGCCACCTGTGGCTCCCACGAAATGCTCGAGGCATAATGCGGGTTCTGCTCACCCGAGAGCTTTGCCAAACTCCTCGCACGTTCCCACATGCATGAACAGCTACCGACCGAAGCCGGAACCGATCCACCGCAATCCGCAAGCCAGGCGCGTTCTTTTGCTTTCGCCGTCTCCTCCGAGGCCTTCTGCAGCTCATCTGCTGCGCGCTCCAGATCTTTCGATGTGTCTTTAATGGCATCGGTCGAGATCTCAGAACCCTCGAGCGCAACGAAATCCGACTCGGACATCCTGGGCACGGCAAGCGCCGTACCGGTATAGGTCACACTATCGGTATCCTGCGCCGACACCGCCTGCGTGGCACGCGCGGCAATCAGATACGGCAGAGCCGTCTCGATTTTCTGCAAGCCTTCCGATGCGCTTTTGGCAAACTTGTTGCGCGTTTTAATGATCTCAATCCCGGTGTCGACCATATTGCCGGCAACTGGTTCGGCACCTGGGATGAGGATGGCGACCAGGCCCGTCCCGATTGTGGCAAACCCCGCCAGCCCCAGACTCAAGATGCTCGCATCAACCACCGTGGCAGCCGTGTGATAGGACGACACTACGTTGGCACCCGCCAGCGCGCCGCTATCGGCCGCCACCTGGGTATCCCCGGCACGCGACATGCTCCATATCGCCGCGGTCGACGAAAACAACAACGTGAGCACCACTAGGATGACCACGGCAGAAGAAAGCGTGGTGTAGGCACCGTCTTCGATAAACAGGTCGATACCGGCGCGGCCCATAAAGCCGCCTCGCTTGCGATGGCAGCTCGGACGGCGCGTCAAAACGCATCTAGACCAGAAACGCTTAATCCCATGCAGCAATCCACGAATCATAATCTCCCTCCAGCCATTCGGGACGCGATTGATACGAGACATCGACCTTGAGCTCAACGTAGCCGCCCTCGGCGGTACCACCCATAGCCCGCGCAAACGCACCGATCACAGGCAACGGCTTGACCTCGCCGGAAACGGACACGGCCGAGACGCCACCCGCACCGGCCCGGCCAAGCTCGATA
>CABUTL010000264.1 GCA_902494375.1 uncultured Collinsella sp. | reverse complement strand
GTTGCGATTTTCTATTCAACAGGTGTAGAACATTGCAGCCCTGTTCGTTATTGCCTACGTTTTAGGTTAGATTTTCCTAAGGACAATTGGCTTGTATTGGGGGTCCCTATGAACGAAGCAGTTCCCGAGGCGCCGTCGAGTGTCGAATCGATGGCAGAGCAGGGTTGCGAAAAGCTCGGCTTGGAAGCGTTTGATGCGCTGGTCCGTCGTGCCCGTACGTGCCGCCGTTTTGACGAGTCCATGCGCGTGCCGCGTGAGTTTTTGCTCGAGCTGGCAGAGCTGGCTCACCTGACTCCCTGCGGCGCCAATGCTCAGCGTCTGCGTTTTCATGTGGTGAGCGGTGCCGTGGATTGCGCGCGTGTATTTGATGAGCTTGCATGGGCCGGTGCGCTTAAGGATTGGCCGGGTCCTGCCGAGGGTGAGCGCCCGACCGGCTACATCGCGATTTTGGCTGAGCGCGCCGTTCCGGGCAAGCCAGCCGCTCCCATTACCGAGGTCGACACGGGCATTGCCGCGCAGACGATGATGCTCGCCGCCCGCAGCGCCACGCCCGAGGTGGCAGCCTGTATGTTCAAGGCCTTTACGCCCCGCGCGATCGATGCCATGGGGCTCGATAACGACAAATATGAGCTCAAGCTGATCATGGCGTTTGGCGTTCCGGCCGAGACTCAAGTTATCGATGCGATCGATTCCAACCCCGACGGCTCTATTAATTACTGGCGTGACGAGGCGCAGGTGCACCACGTACCCAAGCGCCCGCTTGCCGACGTACTGGTGTAGCTGAGCGTCACCGTGGTGTGATCCGGCGGTAAACCACCACAAAGGTACCTGTCCCCTTTGCGGTGGTGCGAGGGGAGGACGTGTGGCAGATTTGTATTTGATGCGGCATGGGCAGACTGAGCTCAATGTGCAGAACATTTTGCAGGGTGGGCACGATTCGCCGCTTACGGCGCGCGGGCGCGAGCAGGCGCTGGCGACGCGCGCGGCGTTTGAGGCGCGTGGCGTGACCTTTGACCGTGTGTATTCCTCGCCGTTGGGCCGGGCGCGGCATACGGCTGAGCTAATTGCTGGTGAGGGCTGCTCGATAGAGCTGGTCGATGACCTGCGCGAGTGGCATTTGGGCTCGCTGGAGGGTACATCAAATCGCGAGATGCCGCCGCAGCCCTGGGGTGATTATCCGGTGGCCTTTGGTGGCGAGTCTGAAGGCGAGCTCCAGTCGCGCATGGTCGCGGCGCTGTCCCACATCATGGCCAGGCCGCAGCACGACTGTGTGCTGGCAGTCTCCCACGGCTCTTCCTGCCAGGAGTTTCTTGAGTATGTGACTGGCAGGGGAGAGCTACCCGACAACGGTGCCGTGCTTCATTTTGGCTATTGCGACGGTGCGTTTTCGCTCCTTGATTGGTAACGAACGAAAGGACCCCTATGAATAAAGATCTGTATCTGGTCCGTCATGGACAGACGATATTCAACCTTAAGCGTATCATTCAGGGGTGGAGTGACTCGCCGCTTACGCAGTTGGGTTGCGACCAGGCGGCGCGCGCCGGCATGTTTTTACGTGCGCGCGGCATTGAGCCCGATCATGCCTACACCTCCACGCTTCATCGCACCGAGCAGACTATCGCCAACCTGTGGCCGGGCTTGGCGTACGAGCGCCTGGACGGTCTGCGCGAGTGGTTCTTTGGCGACTTTGAGGCCGAGCGCGTGATGCTTATGCCCGAGCGCCCGTGGCGCGATTTCTATCGTCAGTTTGGCGGCGAGGGCCAGATGCAGGTGCGTGAGCGCATGGTGGCGACGCTGACCGAGCTTATGCGACGTCCGGACCACGAGTGCGTGCTCGCGGTGAGCCACGGCTCGGCTATCAAGGAGTTTTTGGACCACGTGCGGGGCGCGGCGGCAGACGAGCGCGAACGCGTGCCGGGCAACTGCTCGGTGCTGCACTTTGCGTTTGACGACGAATCCGACACGTTTGAGCTGATTGAGATTTTTACGCAGGAGGATTACGCACGCGAGCTGGGCCTTGAACCGCTTGTGGCTACTGCAGGTCCGCAGCGCGGATAACGCGAGCGTGGCGGCTCGGGTCGCCGGCATAACTTCTCGACGCAAAAGGGGCGGAGATGCATGTACCTGCTGCATCTCCGCCCCCTGTTTGTTGAGCTGCCGATTTTTGTGCTGCGCGGTCTGGTCTTGCTAGAACCGCGCGACTTGGTGCGTGAGCAGACCCGTCGGAACCTGCGGTGCGCCGCCGCTGACCTGCGCAGCGGGGAAGAGCGCGGCAACGGTAAAGTTGAACGGCTCCTTGCCGGTGTACGTTCCGGCGGAACGGGCCTCATCGGCCAGGAGCTGTGATACCCCGACTAGTGCGCCAGCGTAGGCAGGGTCGTCGGCCAGTACCGGCTCCGGCGCCTGGTCGAGCATGGCACGGATGGCGCCGACGGCGTCCTCGCGCTTAACCTCCCACACGCGGTGTGTAATGCCCGCAGGATCGGTGACGGCGTAGAGCGAGGCGCCCTCTTTGGCGGCGCCCAGGATGATATCCATGACGGGCGAGGCCTCGTAGGCGAGCGTTACGGGACGGGGCTGTACCTTGAGGTCGGCGAATGCGCGCGCAGCGGCGGCC
>CABUTL010000263.1 GCA_902494375.1 uncultured Collinsella sp. | reverse complement strand
GCAACCAGAATCTGCTGGGGTTCGCAGCCGATGACCTGCGATGCGATGCTGCACGTCTCGCGCGCGCATGCAAGGCCGGTCTCACCCGTGGCGGCGTTCGCGTTGCCGGAGTTGACCGAAACGCCGGCGATGATTCCGTAGCCCTTGTCGGCACCGCCCAGGTTGGCGCGGCTCACCTGCACGGGTGCCGCGCAAAAGCGATTGGTGGTAAACACGCCGGCGCCGGGACAGGGTTTATCGGGCACGACGAGCGCGTAATCCAGACGCTCGGGGTTCTTGCGGAACCCAGCGTGGATGCCTGCAGCCTTAAAACCAGCCGCAGCCGTAACGCCACCCTCGACAGCGCGAATCTTGATATCAAACAGCTCGGTATTCATCGTCTTTATGACTCCTTATGTCAAACAAAAAACGGACATCGGTTGGTGCGCCATGCCAGTCGTGATCATGAGACCAGCTCAAGAGTGGCGCCCCACTCGATGCCCGACTACCAAATCGTTAACAATCGAATGTGCTACACCGGGCACGCCACTGTGGGCAAGCCTCGTCGCTCGTCAAAGCCA
The DNA here is from genome assembly GCA_902494375.1 of uncultured Collinsella sp. Lineage (GTDB taxonomy): Bacteria > Actinomycetota > Coriobacteriia > Coriobacteriales > Coriobacteriaceae > Collinsella. The sequence goes on along the minus strand of CABUTL010000263.1, from coordinate 2,073 downwards.
AAGACGATATTGGCGCACTGGACTGCTTGGCCCGCAGCGCCCTTGCACAGATTGTCGATGGCGCCCGTCGCCACCAGCACGCCCGCGCGTTTGTTGAGCGCGAGGCCAATCTGGGCGGCGTTGGTGCCGACGACCGAAGCCGTCTTGGGCTGTTGGTTGGCGTCGAGCACACGCACAAAGGTGCGTCCAGCGTAGAACTGCTTGTAATAGTCGACAACGTCCTCAAGGGTCAAGGTTTCGATAGCCTGCGGCGTAAGCGGCATCGTCACCGTGGAGAGCAGGCCGCGCTTGAGCGGTGCCAGATGCGGGGTAAAGACGACGCGATCGGTTAAGCCAAGGATTTGCTCAATCTCGGGCGTGTGGCGATGTTTACCCACGCCATAGGCTTCCAGGTTCTCGTCGGCGCTGCAAAAGTGGGTGCGGGCGTTGCAGGACTTACCGGCACCCGTCACGCCACTGATGGCATCGACGATTACGGGACCATTCTCTGCCACCCAACCCGCACGCACGGCAGGAGCAGCAGCAAGACTCGTTGCGGTGGGATAGCAACCGGCGCAGGCGACCAACACGGGCCTGCCAGCGGCATGGCTGGAAGCAGCGGTCTCTAAGTCCTCGCAGAACAGCTCGGGCAGGCCGAAAGCGCGGGTCTTGAGCAACTCGGGGCTCGTGTGCTCGGCGGCATACCATGCCTCAAACACGGCCGGATCGCTCAGGCGGTAATCGGCCGAAAGATCAAAGCAGGAGACGCCCGATGCAAGCAGCGCGGGCACCTGTGCCATGGCAGCCGTGTGCGGCACGGCAAGAAAAACCGCATCGCAGCTCTTGAGCTCGGGGGCGTCATGCGTGGTGAAAACCAGATCGCTCACGCCAGCAAAGCTCGGATACACCGCGGACAGCGGCTGGCCGGCATCGGCGTTGGACGTAATGGCAACAGGTTCAAACTCGGGATGGCCGAGCACGAGGCGAATGAGCTCGGCTCCGGCATATCCAGCCGCGCCGACGATTCCAACCTTCAAAGACATATCAGACTCCTTGTCTGCGATTTATGCACCGATGCGCATTTCGCAGTGGTCGTTATGAAGTGGGTTGAAACTTTAGCACCAAAAGATGCATGAACACGTAAATGGCTTGCATATTCATGCATTGAAACAATCCCGACACATTCGCTTGAAGGAATTGACAAATGGAGCGGGCCCCGTATTGACCGGCGCTCCTAACGGCACCAGGCAATACGGGGCCCGCCCATGCGAAAACCAAGTTGTTAGGATGAGCCAGCTGGCTAGAGCTCGACCGGCACCCATTCGTCGTGATTGCAGATAAAAGCCTCGGGATCCTCGACGCTAAAGAAGACGAGCGTGGGGTCGTTAGGCCCCTCATAGTGCTCGCCCAGGCGCTCTAGATGCTTCCACCCGTCTTCGCGCATTTTGTCTAAAGCCCGGTCATCCAAGCCGGCACGCCCGCGCAAGATGAGCCAGCCATGGCCCGGCCACCAACTCGTGGCCTCAAAGCGCTGGTTTTGCAGCAGCTCCTGCCACACATCTTTGGTGCGCGCCGTCACAAACCACAGCTTGCCGTCCTGAATCTGTGCAAATGAGAACGGACGCACATGCGGCTGCCCGTCCACACTCGTCGCCAGATACCACGCCGGCACCGACGTCAGATACTCCAGCACTGTATTCAATCCGTCCACGTTTCCTCCTGTACTAGCTAGTTTGGGAGCCCGGTTTGTGCGAGCTAGAGCTCCAGGCGCTCCTCGCTGCCGTCGATATCACAGAAGCGCGCGGCAATGTTGCGGACCGAAAAGAAAGCAAGGCGGCCGTCGTTGGCACTCTCGTGTTCCTCGCCAATGCCCACCATGTGCTTAAAACCCGCTTGACGCACCTTGTCGCTCGCAACTGCGTCGTCCTCAAGTGCGGCCTCGCCGGTCAACACGATCCAACATTCCCCCGGCTTCCAGCCCGAGAGCTCAAACTTGGGATTCGCGCTGAGCTCGGCCCACACATCCTTGTCGCGCGACGTGCAAAACCACAACTTACCGTCATCGACCATGGCAAACGAAAACGGCCTCACGCG
>CABUTL010000262.1 GCA_902494375.1 uncultured Collinsella sp. | reverse complement strand
TTCTGGATAAAGTGCAAGTACTGCTGCCACGGTCTACAAGGCGTGATACGTATGAGTTCGTTGAATACAAGCGCTGGCGGGCGGGCGAAGTGTGGCGGCTAGGTCTGTTTACACTGACGGATCCGTGTCGAACGGTTGTTGATATCGCTCGAACGAGCGCCTTTCGCTATGCGCTGGGCTATGTCGATGGCTTGGCCCGTGAGTACGATGTCGAACGCGAAGAGCTGCGAGCATATGCGCAGGCAAATTGCCGAGGGTTGCATGGCATCGTGCGTGCTTTTGACGTTTTTGAGTATATGGACGGCAGGTCAGACAATGGCGGCGAGTCTGAGGCGAGAGCAGCGATGATTCTCGCTGGGGTTGCCACGCCCGAGCTTCAAGTTGAGATAACGCGACCGGGAAACGCTGGCTATTATCTAGCAGATTATGGCTGGCAGATGCCAGACGGCTCATGGACGCTGGCAGAGCTGCATGGGCTAGGCAAGTTTGAAGACGAGGCTCAAAATGATCCAGAGCGGGCGGCGGCAAAATCGTATCGAGCGGCCCTCATGCACGACGCGAACCTTCGCGCCATGGGCCACAACGTCATTCATTTCAAACTCTCGGACACCTACGACGTAGAATCGTTCGGTGCCATGATGCGCGGTTACGGCATTCCGACAACAAAACCCTACGCCGAATCCCGATAGCGAAATCGTTCGCGGTCCACCTTCAATAAGTTGCGGTGAAATACGGACTGTCGAGGCCTTTAAAGACATGAAACAGTCCGTATTTCACCGCAACTTAGGAGGGGATGGGGTTAGCTGCGGGGGCGGTGGCGGAGTTTGTCGATGGTGGAGTCGGTGCTTCGGCTGCGGGCTTCGGCGGCGCGGTCGCGGACTTCGGCAGCGGTTTGGCGCTTGCGGCGGTAATCGATCATGCCTTGGATGATGGGCTTGCCAAAGCTCACGACATCATCGTTGTAGATGGCGGTTCGGGCTGCGAGGAGGCAGTTGGTAAAGTCCATATGGGTCTTGCCAAAGAGTTTGACGGCAAGGGCGACAACGGTGGGCTCGTCGACCATGACGTCATCGAGCAGCCTTCTCATGGCCGTAGCAATCTCAGCGCGGGGAACCTTATAGACGTCGCGCAGCGTGACCACGACGCGCGTGATGATCTCGGGGTAGACGCGAGCGGTGCGCGTGGCGATGACCTTGGCGGCGCGCGGTGACAGAACTTCGTCGTCGTCAAGCAGGTAGCGCAGGATGACGGTCTCGTCGATGATGGTGCTACTCATGGATATCTACTTCCTCGGGACCCAAAATCGAATCGTCGCTTTCCATGGCAAGGTATTCAACCCAGGCATTGCGCTCCTCGGCGCGGCGATTGGGGTCACCATATGCTTTGAGCGATCCATAGGCGGCGGTGCCGTCCTTTGAGCGCACGGCGACCGGCTGAAAGGGAAGCTTGCGCATCAAAATGCTTTGCGCGACAAATAAACGGACAGCCTCGGCGAGCGATGTGCCCATGGCGTCGTAGAGATGCTCGGCATGCTGCTTGTCTTCCTCGCGAATGCGCACCTGCAGGATGGCTCGTTTTTGAGTCGATGACATTACTGGCCTCCCTTAATGAGCGTGCAATATGAACAGTCAAATACAGCATCGGCTAATAATAGCCAATCTTATAACCACTACTTTATTGCACTAGAGTAATTGATTGTGAACAATATTACAAACGTACTACATCCTTCAGAAGCGAACGTGAAATCTTTCTTGAGCGTACGCATGTAATACACTCACCTTTATAGCTTCTAGAGAATAATTCCAACCTGCCAAAACCCCTGCAATACACCCGTATTGCAGGGCCTATGCTCAAGTTTGCCCCCTGCAACTGCGTATATTTAGCCTGTATATCGTTGGAGGAACTCTATCGAAGCGCCTGTTTCGCCGCATGCGCTCGATAGCCGATGCCAGGCCACGGGCGGCTTGGGGCAACGTCGACAGGGTCTCTCCGGCATGGGATTCAGGAGGGAGTGAACAACATGGGCAATAAACGAGTCGTGGCTGATTCTTCACGCTGCATTGGGTGCCAAACCTGTATGGCGGCGTGCATCGAGGCGCACGATATCCCCGGCAACATCGCCGCACCTCGCTTGCGCGTAACGCGCACCTACGAGATTTCCGCGCCGGCGGCATGTCACCACTGCGAGGACGCTCCGTGCGCCAAGGCCTGCCCTACGGGCGCCTTGTTCTTTGATCCAAAGAACCATCGCATCGGCGTCAACGAGGACAACTGCATCGGTTGCAAGAGCTGCGTCATGGCATGCCCCTTTGGCGCCGTGAGCGTGGCGACCACGCAGGTCCCCGTCTTGATGGGCGACGTGCGCGTGGGTTCGCAGACTAAGAGCTTCGTGCTCAAGTGCGACCTGTGCGTGGACCGTCCCGGCGGTCCGGCGTGTGCCGAGGCGTGTCCGACCAAGGGCCTCACCCTGGTAGACGAGGAACGTCTGGCAGAACTGACTGCCGAGCGTGCCCGCGCCACCATCGAAAACGAGGCGTAGGCGGGCGGCCATACAAGCCCAACGATTGCCAAATACGTACCGATTAATCGGTAGCAGAGAAAGGAAGGAGGGTGTCATGGAGAAGCATAAAGTGA
>CABUTL010000261.1 GCA_902494375.1 uncultured Collinsella sp. | reverse complement strand
GCGTTAAAGCTCATGGTGGGCTGCTTGCGAGCTCGCGTGCCGGCAATGGCGACGCCGCCAAACACGATCGATACGTCGTGCGAGTGCTCGTCGAGCGCATAGAGCAGGCTCTGGTACAGGTTGAGTTTGGCATCAGTAAAAGGGTTGCCCATGGGCTTTTGCGAGCCGGTGAGCACGATGGGCTTGGGGCTGTCCTGAATCAGGTAGGAAAGCGCCGCCGCGGTGTAGCTCATGGTGTCGGTGCCGTGTAGAATCACGAAGCCGTCGTGGTCGGCATAACCCTCGACGATGACGTCGCGGATGCGCATCCAGTCGCCGGGACGCATGTTGGTGCTGTCGATGTTCATGGGCTGCACGACGTCGAGCTCGCAGAGCCCCGAGATCTCGGGGACGCTCTGGGCGAGCTCCTCACCGGTCAGGGCGGGGGAGAGGCCGTTGCCGTCCTCAGTCGATGCGATGGTGCCGCCCGTGGCGATGAGAAGGATGCGCTTCATGCTGGTATTCCTATCGTATTTGCCGCCGCAGAGGCGGAGCCGTTCGGCAGTATTGTGGCACAGGGCGTCCAATGTTCAAACGTATTACATCATCTGTAACGTCTGGTAACACTTCAATTGCCGTCAAATAGGGGCCCAGGTCGTGCGTTTGCCGTGCGCTGATGGCTGCGAGGGGCGAGAAACCCCATATAACGTGTACACTATGAAGGCTATTTTCGTTCATTCACGCGGGTGGGCACCGGCTCCCCGCCAACAAGAGGGGGAACCATGGATCAAAAGGCTTCCGCAAAGGTCCTCGTACTCGACTTTGGTGCGCAGTACGGTCAGCTCATTGCCCGTCGCGTCCGCGACCTCAACGTGTATTCCGAGATCGTCCCCTGCGACATCTCGGCCGACGAGATTCGCGAGATGAACGCCTCTGCGCTCATCCTTTCCGGCGGCCCGGCTTCCGTGTATGCCGAGGACGCTCCGTCTATCGATCCCGCCATCTTTGACCTGGGCCTTCCCATCCTGGGCTTCTGCTACGGCCATCAGATCACGGCCGTGACGCTCGGCGGCAAGGTCGGCCACTCCGAGGTGGGCGAGTACGGCCGCGCCACCATCACGCGCACGGCCGGCGCCAAGCTCTTTAACTCCACGCCTATGGAGCAGACCGTGTGGATGAGCCACCGCGATGCCGTGTCCGAGGTGCCCGAGGGCTTTACCGTTACCGCCAGCACCGACGTGTGCCCGGTTGCCGCCATGGAGTGCGTCGAGCGCAAGATCTTCACCACGCAGTTCCACCCCGAGGTCAAGCACTCCGAGTACGGTCAGCAGCTGCTGAGCAACTTCCTGTTTGAGATCTGCGGCCTGGAGCCCAACTGGAGCATGGACAACCTGGTCGAGACCATGACGGCCGAGTTTCGCGAGAAGGTCGGCGACGACCGCGTGATTCTGGCCCTGTCCGGTGGCGTCGACTCCTCCGTCGTGGCTGCGCTGGGCGCCCGCGCCGTGGGCAAGCAGATGACCTGCGTGTTCATCAACCACGGCCTGCTGCGCAAGGGCGAGCCCGAGCAGGTGGAGGAGGTCTTCACCAAGCAGTTTGACGTCGACTTTATTCACGTTCACGCCGAGGACCGTTATGCCGAGCTTCTGGCCGGTGTGACCGAGCCCGAGGAGAAGCGCCGCATCATCGGTACGCAGTTCTGGAAAGAGTTCTTTGCCGTGGCGCAGCAGCTCGAGACCGATGGCAAGCCGGTCAAGTACCTGGCTCAGGGCACCATCTATCCCGACATCATCGAGTCCGGCGCTCGCAAGACGGGCGGCAAGACGGCCACCATCAAGAGCCATCACAACCTGATCCCGTTCCCCGAGGGCGTGCACTTCGACCTCATTGAGCCGCTCGACCATTTCTTTAAGGACGAGGTCCGCGCGCTTGGTCTGGCGCTTGGCCTGCCGGGTCACATCGTGTTCCGTCAGCCTTTCCCGGGCCCGGGTCTGGCCATCCGCATCATCGGCGCGGTCGACAAGGAGAAGCTCGAGATCCTCAAGAACGCCGACGCCATCGTGCGCGAGGAGCTCGACGCCTACAACCAGCGTCTGTTTGAGCAGACCGGCGAGCGCAACTCCGAGCACAGCTGCTGGCAGTACTTTGCGGTTCTGCCCGACATTAAGTCCGTGGGCGTTATGGGCGACGAGCGCACTTATCAGCGCCCGATCATCCTGCGCGCCGTCGAGTCCAGCGATGCCATGACCGCCGACTGGGCCAAGCTGCCCTACGACGTGCTGGCCCGCATCTCCGGCCGCATCGTTGCCGAGGTTCCCGGCGCCAACCGCGTGTGCTACGACATCACGTCCAAGCCGCCCGCGACCATCGAGTGGGAGTAGTTGATATCTAGCGTTTTCGAGCCCCTGACCTGCACAAACAGGTCAGGGGCTTTTCGTTTGGCAACCGCTGGACAACCTTTATGGTTTCGCGCCCCGTGAACAGGGGAGGTAACACTGTTCACGTCTGGGCCCATGTCGGCACCGATCATTGCCCGCGTTGCTTCTGCTTGCGCTTCAGCTTCCGCTGCTCGAGGCACGTCGCCCGGAGTTCCTCGCCGGAGGAGAGATGGCCGTTCCCTATGAGACTACGGAACCACCTATATCCGCTTGCTGCGGG
>CABUTL010000260.1 GCA_902494375.1 uncultured Collinsella sp. | reverse complement strand
TGCAGCGTCGAGTGGTTACGGCGTTTGGTAAAACGCCGTAACCCCCTAGTACATCTTTGCGCCGGCGGGGATGGAGGCGTCGAGCTGGATCAGGTTGAGGCGCTCCTCGCCCTCCTCCTCGTGGATGGCGCTGATCAGCATGCCGCAGCTGGGAATACCCATCATCTTGCGCGGAGGCAGGTTGGTGATGGCGAGCAAGGTCTTGCCGACCAGGTCCTCGGGCTCGTAATAAGCGTGAATACCGGAGAGGATGGTGCGGTCGGTGCCGGTGCCGTCGTCGAGCGTAAAGTTCAGCAGCTTCTTGGACTTCTTGACGGCCTCGCATGCCTTGACCTTCACAGCGCGGAAGTCGCTCTTGGAGAAGGTATCAAAGTCGACGAACTCCTCAAACAGCGGCTCAACGGCGATCTTGGAGTAATCGAGCGTGGGCTTAAGCGACTTAACGAATGGGCTCGCGGCGTTGCCGGCCTCGGCAGCCTTGGCGGCAGCGGCACCGGACTGGAAACCCTTCTCGGGCTTCATGTGCGGGAACAGCAGCACGTCGCGGATAGAAGCCTGGTTGGTAAGCAGCATGACCACGCGGTCGATACCAATGCCAATACCGCCCGCGGGAGGCATACCGTACTCGAGGGCGCGCACGTAGTCCTCGTCATACTCCATGGCCTCATCGTCGCCGCCGGCCTTCTCGGCCATCTGGGCGGCAAAGCGCTCGGCCTGGTCGACCGGGTCGTTGAGCTCGGAGAACGCGTTGGCATACTCGTGGCCGGCAATAACCAGCTCAAAGCGGTGCGTCAGGCGCGGGTCGTCCTCAAAACGCTTGGCAAGCGGGCTGACCTCGATGGGGTAATCGCACACGAAGGTCGGGTTGACGATGGTGTCCTCGCCCAGCTCATCGTAGATCTCGGCGATAATCTTGCCGGCGGTCCACTCGGGCTTAATCTCCAGGCCCTTCTCGCGCGCGGCGGAAGCAAGCTCCTCGACCGGCGTGTCGATGGTGACCTGCTTGCCGAGCACATCGGAGACGATGTCGGTCATGGGACGGCTGGCCCACTCACCAGAAAGGTCGATGGTCTGGCCCTGGTACTCGATGACCTCGGGGTTGCCGATGGCCTTGTTGGCAGCCTTGATGACACCCTGGGCGAGTGCCTTCATGCCCTCGAGGTCGGAGAAGGCACGGTAGGCCTCCATCGTGGTGAACTCGGGGTTGTGGGTAAGGTCCATGCCCTCGTTACGGAAGATGCGGCCGATCTCGAACACGCGCTCAAAACCACCGACAATGCAGCGCTTGAGGTGCAGCTCGGTGGCAATGCGCAGGTAGCACTCCTGATCGAGCGCGTTGAAGTGGGTAATGAACGGCTTGGCAGTAGCGCCGCCCTGGATGGTCTGCAGGATGGGGGTCTCGACCTCCATGTAGCCGTCGGACTCCATAAAGCGACGGAAGGTGGAGAGAATCTGCGAACGCTTACGGAAGGTCTCGCGAACGTCGTCGTTGGCGATCAGGTCGACATAGCGCTGGCGATAGCGGGTCTCCTTGTCGGAAAGACCGTGGAACTTCTCGGGCAGCGGACGAACGGCCTTGGCAAGCAGGGTCGCGCTCTTAGGAGCAACGGAAAGCTGGCCGCGCTGGGTGCGCACGACCACGCCGGTCACGCCCAGGATGTCGCCCAGGTCGAGGGCCTTGAGCGTATTCCAGGCAGCCTCGTCCATGTCGTTGATGCGGCAGAACAGTTGAATCTCGGCAGTCGCATCGCGCACGACGATGAACATGATCTTGCCCTGACCGCGCTTGGCGACCACACGGCCGGCGATCTTCACGACATCCTCGGTGTCCTCACCATCGGCAAGATCGGCGTACTTAGTCTCGATATCGGCGACGTAGTCCTCAAGCTCAGAGTGCTCGGGATAGGGGTTCTGGCCCGCCTCGAACAGGGCGGCGCGCTTGGCCAGGCGGGTGGCGCGCTCGTCGTTGAGCGTCGATGCCTGATCGGCGGCGTTCTGGTTCTCTGCCATAAGTTAGCTCCTCAAACTAAAACGCTCCCCAGGATTCGGTCCCAGGGAGCGAAAACATACCTTTACGCGGGACCGTGGTCTAGCGTGCGATCTTGGCGATGGTGTAGACGCGAGTCTTGCCGGAAGGCGTAACGACCTCGACGGAGTCGCCCTCGCCGTGACCGATGATGGCGTGACCGACCGGAGACTCGTTGGAAATCTTGTGCTCGAGCGAGTTGGTCTCGGTGGTACCAACGAGCGTGACTTCCATGACCTCGCCGTTGGGATCAATCAGCGAAACGGTGGAACCGATGGAGACGGTCAGGTCGCCCGTGGTGGCAGCAACCTGAGCGTTGGCGAGGATGGCCTGGATCTCGGCAATACGAGCGGCGTTCTGGGCCTGCTTGTCCTTAGCGGCGTCGTACTCGGAGTTCTCCGAAAGGTCGCCGAACGCGCGGGCTTCCTTGATGTCCTCGACGATCTCCTTGGCGTAATCGCCCTCACGCCAAGCGAGCTCCTCGACGAGCTTCTGGCGGCCCTCAGCGGTCAGTACGATCTGGCTTGCGTCCATACGGATATCTCCCCAACTCTGATCAAACAATCAACTGTCAACAAAACGAAAAAGACCGGCTAGCCTGCGGGCAAGCCGGTC
>CABUTL010000259.1 GCA_902494375.1 uncultured Collinsella sp. | reverse complement strand
CGTGATGCCGCGGCAGGCGAGAGCGTGTTCGACGACCTGACGCTCCATGTGGCGGCGGGCCAGCGCGTGGGCCTGGTGGGCAAATCGGGCTCGGGTAAGACGACGCTCACCAAGTTGTTGTTGCGCCTAGACGATGTTCAGGGCGGTCGCGTGCGCGTGGACGGCCAGGACGTCTCGTGCTGCGCGCAGCAGAGCCTGCGCCGCCAGGTTGCCTACGTGCCGCAGGAGGCGCTGCTGTTCCATCGCTCCATTCGCGAGAATATCGCCTACGGACGCCCCGACGCCACCGACGAGCAGATCCGCGAGGCGGCTCGCTTGGCTAATGCGACCGAGTTTATCGACCGCTTGCCCCGTGGCTTTGACACCATGGTGGGTGAGCGCGGCGTCAAGCTCTCGGGCGGCCAGCGTCAGCGCGTGGCTATCGCCCGCGCCATCCTGACCGACGCGCCGATTCTAGTGCTCGATGAGGCGACGTCTGCCTTGGACAGCGAGTCCGAGGCGCTGGTGCAGGAGGCGCTCGAGAACCTGATGCGCGGCCGCACCTCCATTGTGGTGGCACATCGCCTGTCCACCGTGGCGGCGCTCGACCGCATTGTGGTGCTGGCCGATGGCGAGATTGTCGAGGACGGCACGCATGCGCAGCTTGTCGAGGCGGGTGGCGAGTACGCGAGCCTGTGGAGCCGTCAGACCGGCGCATTCTTGGAGGCGTAAGCGTCTCGGACGTGGGACAATTGTGCCCATAAGTTTATTGTGCCGTTGAGCCGAGGAGTCGTTATGCCACGCGAGACCAATGCCGCCAAGCGCGAGCGCGCCATCGAGGTGTGTGAGCGCCTCAACCGTCGCTATGGCCCGGTCGAGTGCTTTTTGGACCACGAGAATCCCTTCCGCCTGCTGATCGCGGTGCTGCTTTCGGCGCAAACGACCGATGCACAGGTCAACAAGGTGACGCCGCGGCTGTTTGCCCAGTGGCCCACGCCCGAGGCCATGGCCGGGGCGAGCGTGGCTGACGTGGCAGACACTATCAAGTCACTCGGCTTCTACAAGAGCAAAGCCAAGCATGCCGTCGAGGCCGCGCAGATGATCGTCGCCGACTATGGCGGCGAGGTGCCGGCCGACATGAAGGAACTCGTGAAGCTGCCGGGCGTGGGACGCAAGACGGCGAACATCGTGCTCAACGTGGGGTATGGCATCGTGGAGGGCATTGCGGTGGACACGCACGTCAACCGCATTGCGCACCGCCTGATGCTGAGTCCCAAGACGCATGCCAAGGAGCCGCTCAAGACCGAGCAGGATCTGCTCAAGATTTTGCCGCACGAGTATTGGGAGTCGGTCAACCATCAGTGGATCACCTTTGGTCGCGAGATCTGCGATGCCCGCAAGCCCAAGTGTGACGAGTGTCCGCTGGCAGATTTGTGCCCCAGCGTGCGCGTAGCGGGGTAGGGCGGAACGCATCTTCGTCTGGCGTTTTTTGCGGGGCTGGGTTTGCCCTTGAGCAGGAGTCCTCTCCATGCGCTACCATGACAGGCAGTGATTTTTGACGTACGACCCGCCGAGCTTGCCCCGGCGGGCTTTTGGCGTTGCAATGCCGGAGGAACAGCATGCTCATTCACCGTATAGCCGCGCAGCTCTACACTGCCGAGGCGCTGCAGACTGTCGAGGCCGGACTCGATGCCGGCGAGGACGTGACGCTGGCCGTGTCGCAATCGGGTCGCACGCTTATGGCGGCAGCCCAGTTTGCGCGCCGTCCGCGCCCCACGGTCTACATTGTGAGCGGCGAGGACGCGGCCGATCGCGCCGCGCGCAGCCTTGCTGCTTATGTGGGCCTGGCGCACGTGTGCCGTTTTCCCGAGCGCAAGGACTATCCGTGGCGCGAGCAGGCGCCTGACGATGCCGTGGTTGCCCAGCGCTGCGAGGCGCTCGGGCGCATCGTGCGCGGGGACAACTGCATCATGGTCGCCTCGGCCCGTGCGCTGCTGCGTTGCGTGCCGCCAGTCGAGAGCCGCTACTGGGAGTCCACTACTTTTGCGGTGGGCGAGGAGATTCCTTTTGACGAGGTGCCACAGCGCTTGGTGGGCATGGGCTACACCAATGCCGGTGCCGCCGACGCGCCCGGCCTGTTCCGTGTGCACGGCGACACCGTCGAGGTGTTCCCCGCGCAGGAAAAAGCGCCCGTGCGCATTGAGTTTTTCGGCGACGAGATCGATCGCATCCGCCGTATGGTGAGCTCAACGGGCCAGACCATCGGCAACGAAGACAGCATCGAGATCTTCCCCTGCCGTGAGCTGGCGCTTACCGACGAGGCCGTCCACAACATGCATGTGGCGCTCTATCGTGCCAGCCAGGACGACAGCAAACTGGCCGCATTGCTCGAGATGGTGGATGCGCGCATCGTCACGCCTGAGCTCGATCGCTTTTTGCCGGTGATGTACGGCCAGACCGTAAGCCCGCTGTCGCACGTGAGCGGCAAGGCGCTCGTGGTGCTGTCCGAGCCGCGCTCGCTGTTCGACGATTGCCTGCGCGCCTACGAGGATATCGAGGCCCGTGCCGGCGAGGCGGGGGTCGATCGCCTGGACGGCTTGTACGTGCGCGCCCAACAGCTCGACTTTGGTGCCCAGCAGCGCCTGAACTACGTGAGCCTCATCCGTGCCGGCGG
>CABUTL010000258.1 GCA_902494375.1 uncultured Collinsella sp. | reverse complement strand
TTCTAGGGTGTAGGGATTATCGCCACGAGCGGAATTCTTGCATCCTGTTGGTCCTGTCGTGCGACTGAATAGTATTATTGAAGATGAATAATAATAGGATTTGATATGTATAAGCAGGATTTAGAGCAGATCCCTCTTGGAGGACCTGGCGGTAATGAAGCTCTATGCCTTCCGTCCGAACGACATCATCGATCTTCATAGTCAGGCATTCGTCGACCGACTTGATTGGGGGCTGCTCGAACGGCTTATATTCGACGAGGGAGAAGCACTGGCGTCGTCGCCTTCGGAGCGGAGTTATCAAGAGATGGTCTGTGCATACAGGCAATACAAAAAGGAGGTGCTCGGTTGAATCTGACCTTTGAGGGATTCTTAAAAGGCTATTGCCGAGAGCTATCCGGACAGCAGTCGCTCAGTTTTAGAAAACTGGTTAAGCAAGCGACGACGGTTGCGCCGCGCGTGGCGGAGCCCCTGTTTTTGCTCGCTTTGGCACAGGGTAAAGCCGAATACGTTCTGGGCTTATCCGAGGGTTCGTGGATGGAAGAGGGTTACCGAGGCGTTTTGTCCTTGTACGCCCAAACGGGTAGCCTGGCATCTCTATGCGCCGAGGATAAACTTCCTAATCGTTATGACAACGTTTGGCGTGCGTATAGAGCGGTGAAGGAAAAGCCAGTGGCGGACAGAAGGATCAACGCCCTGATGCGAAAAAGAACGTTGGGAGCGCTAGAGGAATCGGGCGTAACGCGCTACGGTCTCTGCCGCGATTTGAATCTGAATAAGGGAAACGTGTACGCATATTTAGCCGGTGATGACTCAAAGGTGAGCAGGGAGACGGCGCGCCGCATTATGGAATATGCGGAGGAGAGGGGCGCCCAAGAAGGGACCGGGCGCCCGGTGCGTATGGCGGGGTAAGATTGATCGCGGTTTTGATTGGTGCTCGATTGGGTTTGTTGGGCGGAGTTTATGTCTGCTATTGATATTGTGCTTGTTGTGATCGCCTTGGTGGCGGTGGGGGTTGCTGTGGCTTGCGCCCTCCAGCTCAAGAGCCTGCGTGCCGAGTTGCGGGAGCGTGGCGACAGTAGCGCGGAAACGCTGGCAGCACTCGAGCAGGCTAACAAAGCGCTCGATGCCCTGAACGTCGCGCTGGCCGAAACCCGTCGCACGGCCAATGCCATCGCGCAGCAGCAGACGACCGATGCGGCCGTAGAGCAGCAACGTTACCTGACCATCGCGCGCGAGTTCTCGCAAGCCGGTGACCGGATGGATGATCTGCGCCGCGAGACCGCCCAACAGCTCGGCGCCAATCGCGAGGGCATCGAGCATCGCCTGGACAAGGTGCGCGAGACGGTCGATGCTCAGCTGGGTGCCATCCGCGAAGACAACAACGTGCAGCTCGATCAGATGCGCGCGACGGTGGACGAGAAACTCTCCCGCACGCTCAACGATCGCCTGTCGGCATCGTTTAAGCAGGTGAGCGACCAGCTCGAGGCCGTGTACAAGGGCCTGGGCGATATGCAATCTATCGCCACCGGCGTAGGCGACCTCAAGCGTGTGCTGGGCAATGTAAAAGCGCGCGGCATTTTGGGCGAGGTACAGCTGGGTGCGATCCTGACGGACATCCTCACACCCGACCAGTATCTGGAAAACGTTGCCACCAGGCCCGGTGCCTCGGAGCGCGTTGAGTTTGCCGTCAAGCTGCCGGTAGACGAGGGCGATCCCGTGCTGCTGCCGATCGACTCCAAATTCCCGGGCGACGCGTACGAGCATCTGCTCGACGCCCAGGAGTCGGGCGATGCGGAGGCCGTTGCCGCAGCGCGCAAGACGCTCGATATGATGGTGAAACGCGAGGCAAAGGACATCTGCGAAAAGTACCTGAGTGTGCCGGCAACGACCAACTTTGGCATCATGTTCGTGCCGTTTGAGGGGCTGTACGCCGAGGTCGTCAGCCGACCCGGGCTCATCGAAACCCTGGGCCGCGACTATCATGTCAACGTTGCCGGTCCCAGCACTATGGCCGCCATTCTCAACAGCCTGCAGATGAGCTACCAGACGTTTAGGCTGCAAAAACGTACCGACGACGTACTGCGCGTGCTCTCCGCCGTCAAGGCCGAGCTGCCGCGCTATCAAAAGGCGCTGCGCCGCGCCCAGCAGCAGATCGAGACCGCGGGCAAAACGGTCGAGGGCATCATTACCACGCGCACCAACGTAATGGAGCGCAAGCTCAAGGACATCGACGCACTGGAAGACGCCGACCAAGTCGATGAGATCTTGGGACTCACGCCCGCGGGCCTTCCCACAGACCAAGAAGACGAGGACTAATTGCAACAAGACGGCGGGGCACCGGTGCAAACGCGGGCGCCCTACCGCTTTTCGTATCGCACTTGTCTGGAGCGTGCTCCAATGTGCAACAATGGCGTTTCGCCCAATCAGATGCGAAAGGAAGCCCATGTCTCAGAGAAGCACCAGCCCGCTCAGCCGCTCCACCGTGCGTCGCACGCTGCAGCGGTTTTGGGGCGTCACGCGCACGCAGTCGCTGATTGTCTTTCTCTCGGTGTTCTCGTCGGCGGGCTACATCTTTTTGCTGACGTTTGCCAATACCTATGTGATGGCCCTCATTGTCGACCGCGTTCAAGCCGGTCCCGTGGCGGGTGACCAGG
>CABUTL010000257.1 GCA_902494375.1 uncultured Collinsella sp. | reverse complement strand
TAACGAGCGTGGACTTGCCCACGTTGGGGCGTCCGACGACGGCGACGATAGGTTTCATCTGCTCTCCTTTAATGGGTAGGGTCAGTGGAATTAGTAGAGTCGGCAGGCACAATGCCAAGGATATGCTCCAGGGTATCGAGCAGCTCATGCGGCATGGTCGATACCACATGAACCTCGGCGCCGCGACTGGTAAGGCTTGCGAGTAAATCGTCACGATGATACTCGTCGAGCGTCATGCCGTCAGCGTTGAACATGAGCTTAGGCACAAAGAGCATAACCCCCGACAGATCTTGGGGCAGCTGCTCCAGAATGTCACACGCGACGATGAGGCCGGTCACGTCCACGTTGCCGCCAAAGTAGCGGTTCTTGATGGCCGTGACAGTGCCGGCGAGTCCCTTGGGCGATTCCACAAAGCGGGCCACCGTGTCGCGTGCGCTGGCGCCCGAGAGGCACAGCAGGTGTTGGCTGCGGGCGGCGATGGCCTCGCGGACGCGGGCCAGTCGCTCGGCATCGGCAGCGAGCACGTCGTCGGTCTCGTCCAGATACGAGCGGATCATTCCGATGCCGTCGTAGTACTGCGGGTAACCGTCGTAAAAGTCTGCCTCGGGAGGATCGATGCCAGCGTCCAGATAGAACTCGTCGCTCATCTGGAAGGTGTGGCGGCCAAAGCGCTCATAGGCGCGGTCCTGGAAGGGCCTGATCATGGCGATGGTCTCGCGCGCTAGCTCGGGCTTGTCGCTGTAGGACCAGCTAAAACGGTTTTGATGCTTGGTAAAACCGAGCGGCACAATGCCCAGGCTTGTGATTTGCTCGTGCTCCTCGCAAAAGCGCAGGGTCTTTTCCAGCTCCTCGCCGTCGTTCATGCCGGGGCACAACACGATCTGCGCGTGAATCTCGATGCCGGCGGCCATGATGGCCTCGAGCACGTCCATGCCTCGCTGGGCGTTGCGGCCCATCATACGACGGCGGACGTCGGGGCTCACGGCATGGACCGATACGTTCATGGGGCTCATGTTGCGTTGGATGACGTTTTGCACGTCCTCGTCGGAGAGGTTCGTGAGCGTGACGAAGTTGCCCTGCAAAAAGCTCAGGCGGTAGTCGTCGTCGCGAATATAGAGCGTGGAGCGGCCGCCCTTGGGCAACATGGTCATAAAGCAGAACACGCAGGCGTTTACGCAGGTACGCATGCCGTCGAAGATGGGGCCATCGAACTCCAAACCCCAGTCCTCTCCCGGGAAGCGGTCGAGCTCGACGGAGGTGACGGTGCCGTCGCGCGGGTCGAATACCTCCAAATCAACGGTGTCGTCGTCTGCTTCCCAAAGCCATACGATCATGTCGGTGAGTTGCTCGCCGTTGACCGTGAGCACGCGCATGCCCGGCTCGATACCCACATCCCATGCGGGCGACTCGGGACGCACGTTCTTAACGAGCGCGCCCTCACCCGGCTCGGGGTCGCGGCTGCGCCCGTAATCGGCCACCTCGGCGGCGTATGCGGGTACGGTCTGGTCCATGATTAGCGGTAAAGCTCCTTGATGCGCGCAACGGCGCGTTCGATGTGTTCTTGCGGGGTGGAGGCTCCGGCAGTGATGCCGATGTGGCGCGCGTTGGCAAACCATGCGGCCTGGAGCTCGGAAGCTTCCTCGATGTGATACGTGCGCTCGCAGGCGTCTGCGCAAATCTGCGCCAGGCGGCGCGTGTTGCCCGAGTTCTTGCCGCCCACGACGACCATGCAGTCGCAGCGGTTGGCAAGTGCGGCGGCTGCCTGCTGGCGCTCGCTCGTGGCTGCGCAGATGGTGTTGATCACGCGTAGTTCCTGCACGCGCGGGGTGATGGCAGCCACAACCTCGGCGAGGTTCTGCGCGGTCTGGGTGGTCTGCACGACGAGGCCCACCTTGCCCTTGAGCGACAAGGCGTTGGCGTCGGCGGCACAGCTCACGACCTGCGCATCATCGCCGGCGTGACCCAGAATGCCCTCGACCTCGGGATGCCCCGGCTCACCCACGACGAGTACGCGATAGCCCTCGCGCACCAGGCGCTCGGCTGCCACATGGACCTTCTTCACGTAGGGGCAGGTGGCGTCGACCACGGTAAGGCCGCGCTCGCGGGCAGCATCGATCACTTGCGGCACCACGCCGTGGGCGCGGATGATCACGGTGCCGGTTGCGGCGTCGTCCAAGGTGTCGGCCAGACCGACGCCTGCCTCAGCAAGCTCGCGCACCACGATGGGGTTATGGATGAGCGGCCCCAAGGTGTGAACTTGAGTGCACTCCTCTGCCTGCGGCGCAGCGGCCAGCGCCATATCGAGCGCACGCTGTACGCCGTAGCAAGTGCCGGCGTGGGCGGCGATCTCGATGGTAGGCGCGGTTGCCTGGCCGGACACAGTCGCGGTGGTGTTCGTCACGTTCTCGCTCATGGCTAGAACCTGCCCGGATGCTCGGCGCACAGCTCGTCTCTCATGGCGTAGACGCGGTTCATGGCCTCGGACTCAAACCATTCCAGGCGCTCCGTGCGCTTAAGCCCAGCCGGTGCGTCGGAAAGCGAGACGGCCTTGCCGGCGCGGATCCAGCACTTCTTGGGACGCATGATCTTTTTGCCCGAGGGCGTGATGTCGGACCAGCCGCAGATGGCGAGCGGGTTAACGGGCGCCTTGCCCATCTG
>CABUTL010000256.1 GCA_902494375.1 uncultured Collinsella sp. | reverse complement strand
CCCGTGCCGTCGTATGCGGTTTTTGCAGCGGCTTGTTCTATGACCTTTCCGCTGCCGTGCCGGTGGGCGTTATGTCGCTCCTGCTGACCGTGGGTTCTTTTGCCCTGGTGCATAGCGCTGCCGGTCAGACGGGCGGTGCCCCGAGTGCGCGCGGCATCACGGTGGGCGCCTTCGCGTTCGTCATTAATGTGATCTACAGCATCATCTTGCTGTTTATGGGTTTGGAGACGAGCTTTGTCGTGGCGATCTTCGGCCATGCGCTGCCGTCTTCGATCCTGACGGGTCTGGTTGCCATTCCGTTTTTGATGTCCGGCGTCGTGCCGCAGTCCGGTTATGGATTCTCCGCACGTGGCGGACGCCAGACGGGCATGCGCTTTAAGCCCAAGACCCGTAAGCTCAAATAGGGGAGGCTCGTAGATGTCTTCCCAGATGACGGTTATTATCGCCGGTATCGTGCTGGTTGTGGCCATCGTGGTCGCGCTGGTCATCATGCGTCGTGGCGATTCCCGTTTTACCTACGATACGCAGCATGGAACGGCCCCGCGCGCCACCGAGGGCGAGGGCAATACCGCGGCGACCGCCTTTAAGGGCCGCTTCTCCATCCTCACCACGGGTGTGGGCGCGATGTTCGCGGCGCTTGCCGTCAAGCTGTGGGGCATGCAGATGGTCTCGTCGGACTATTACGAAAAGCAGGCTAATAGCAATCAGACGCGCACCGTTACCACACCCGCTGTGCGCGGCCGCATCCTCGACCGCAATGGCGTGGCGCTTGTCCAGAACCGTCCCTCACTTGCTGTCGTGGCCTACCGCGACCTTGCCGAGGATGAGGTTCTGGTTCGCCATCTTGCCAACGTGCTCGGTATGCCCTACGTGGCGGTGCTGCGCAATATTCAGGACAATTCCGAGGGCGCTCAGAGCCTGCATACCATCGCGACGGACGTCCGTCGCTCCACGGTTGCCTATATTCAGGAGCACGCCGGCGAGTTCCCGGGCGTCAAGATTGCCGAGCGTACCGAGCGCCAGTATCCATATGGCGAGACGGCATGCCATATCTTGGGCTATACCGGCACCATTACCTCCGAGCAGCTCGAGGCCCAGAATAAGAAAACCTCTGGTGATGATGATGCTTCTGCTGGCCGGATTACGTACCAGTCGGGCGATATCGTGGGCCAGGCGGGCGTTGAGAGCTACTACGAAAATCTGCTGCAGGGTATTCGTGGCGAGCAGACCGTCAAGGTCGATGCCTCGGGCAATGTGACCGGTCAGGCCGGCGCCGTGCCCGCGAAGGCCGGCTCCGACATTAAGCTCACGCTCGACCTTAAGATCCAACAGGCCTGTGAGACGGCACTGGCGAGCGCTATCGAGCTTGCCAAGACCACTGGCTACAGCAATGCCGGTAACGGCGCTGTGGTGTGTCTCGATCCCAACAATGGCGAGATCCTGGGCATGGCGAGCGAGCCCAAGTTCGATCCGTCCGTCTTTATCGGCGGCGTCTCAAATGACGTGTGGACCGAGCTCAATGATGACAAGGGTTCGCACCCGCTGCTCAACCGCGCCATTAGCGGACAGTACATGTCGGCCTCGACCATCAAGCCGCTCTCGGCGCTGGCCGGTCTTGAGTTTGGAACCTACACTTCAACGCAGACAACCAACTGCACGGGCTATTGGACGGGCCTGGGCAAGGCTTGGGGCAAGCGCTGCTGGCTGACGTCTGGCCACGGCACCATGACGCTGCAGTCGGGTATCGCCAACTCGTGCGACCCCGTCTTCTACGACATGGGCAAGGCCTTCTTTTATGACGAGCAACATTCCGAGGGCCTGCAGGAGGTCTTTCGTCGCTGGGGCCTAGGCAAGACCTGCGGTATCGATCTGCCGAGTGAGGGCGCGGGCCGTATTCCCGATGCCGAGTGGAAAGAGTCGTACTTTACCGACGCCTCTGCCGAGGACCGCAAGTGGAATGCCGGCGATATGACCAACATTGCCATCGGCCAAGGCGACATCCTGGTGACGCCCCTGCAGATGGCGTGCGCCTATATGGGTCTTGCCAACGGCGGCAAACAGTACGTGCCTCACGTGTTTTTGTCTGCCGTGTCGCGCGATGGCGACGGCGATGCCTATAAGTACAACGGCAAGGGCAAGAAGAAGCGCCTGGAGGCCAAGATCAACAGCGATTCGGATTTGACTCTTGTTCGCAACGGCATGCACGACGTGATTTACACGGCATCGACGTCCCTGGCGGCTCACTTTGGCACCCTGACGCCGCAGGTGTACGGCAAGTCGGGCACGGGCGAGAAAAGCGGCGAGGACGAATACGCGTGGTTCTGCGCCTATGCACCGGCCGATGACCCCAAGTATGTCATCGCTACTGTCCTGGAGCAGGGCGGCGGTGGTTCGGATACCGCGATGCATGTCGTGCGCGACGTGCTCGGCGTGATTTATGACGAGCCCGATACCTCTTCGGCCTCGGGCGATTCTTCGGTTCGATAGGAGGTTGCGATGGATTTTTCTCCGGCGGATCTGTTCCGTTCAACCAAGACAGGCTCTCGCAGCAGCCTGGACCGCGTCAACAAGCAACTTTCGGCCTCGCGCGGCACGTTTCGCCAAAAGGTGCATATCGGTGTGCTTGTGGCTACTGTGGCGCTCGTCGCCTACGGTGCCATCATTATCTG
>CABUTL010000255.1 GCA_902494375.1 uncultured Collinsella sp. | reverse complement strand
TTCCCGATCCTGCGAAGGCGGGAAGGCGGCGCGAGGAATTGAAAGGCTGTCGCGGAAAAGCGCAGTTAGGCGAGGCCGCACGCGGCGCGAAGCGCATCCGCGCGATCGGTTTTCTCCCAGGTGAACTCGGGAAGCTCGCGGCCGAAGTGGCCATAGGCAGCCGTCTTGCGATAGATGGGGCGACGCAGATCGAGGCTGTCGATGATCGCGCCCGGGCGCAGGTCGAAGGTCTTCTCGACGGCCTCGACGATCTTGTCCTCGGCGACATGCGCGGTGCCAAAGGTGTCGACCATGATTGAGAGGGGCTTGGAAACGCCGATGGCGTAGGCAAGCTCGACCTCGCAGCGGTCGGCCAGACCGGCGGCGACCACGTTCTTGGCGACCCAGCGCGCGGCATACGCGGCGGAGCGGTCAACCTTGGTGCAGTCCTTGCCGCTAAAGGCGCCGCCGCCGTGACGGCCGTAACCGCCGTAGGTGTCGACGATGATCTTGCGGCCGGTGAGGCCCGTGTCGCCCATGGGGCCGCCCACGACAAAGCGACCGGTGGGGTTCACGTAGATGTCCGCGTTGTCCCATGGCATGTTCTCGACGGCCATGACCGGGGTGATGACGTGCTCGATGAGGTCGGCCTTGATCTTGCCCATGTCCTCGATCTCGGCGGCGTGCTGCGTGGAGATGACGATGGTCGTGACCTCGACGGGCTTTCCGTCCTCGTAGCGCACGGTGACCTGGGTCTTGCCGTCGGGACGCAGATAGGCGAGGGTACCGTCGTGACGCACGGCGGCCAGGCGCTCGGCCAGGCGGCTTGCCAGGTAGTGCGGCATGGGCATGAGGGTCTTGGTCTCGTTGGAGGCATAACCGAACATCATGCCCTGGTCGCCGGCACCGATCAGGTCGATCGGGTCGGTGGTAGCGCCGGTCTGGGTCTCGAAGGACTCGTCGACGCCCTGGGCGATATCGGGCGACTGCTCGTGGATGAGGCTCATAACGCCGCAGGTGTCGCAGTCAAAACCGAACTTGGCACGGTTGTAGCCAATGCGGCGGATAACGGCGCGAGCGATTTCCTGCACGTCGACGTAGGCCTGGGTGCGAATCTCGCCGGCGACGATGACGGTGCCGGTGGTCACGAGGGTCTCGCAGGCGCAGCGGACGTTCTCCACGTTGGCAGGCACGCCGTTGGGGGCGATGTAGCCCTGCTCCTGGAGCTCTATTTCTTTGGCGAGGATTGCGTCGAGGACGGCGTCGCTGATCTGGTCGGCGATCTTATCGGGATGACCTTCGGTCACCGACTCCGACGTAAATACGAAGGACCCGTGTTGGGGTGGGATGGAACGAAGTTCTTCTGACATGATTGTCCTTTCAAAAACGTGTCCCGGCGACCGTTACCATTCCGCCAGGCTCTCTATGCAAGGGCACATCATAGCGCGTAAATCAAACATTCACACCCTTTCCGCACCTACTCATTGGGGACAGACATAAATGACCAGCCTTGAACTAAGAACGTCTCCAACGACTGGTCATTTAAGTCTGTCCCCAATGAGTAGGTCGGTGCCCTTTGTGCGGAGGTTGCTTTGATGCTTTATACTGGTGCGGTTAGACATCCATCCTGCAATCGAGGAGATTTCCATGGCATCAGACGTTCGCGTCCGCTTTGCACCCTCACCGACGGGCAAGCTGCATATCGGCGGCGCCCGCACCGCTATCTATAACTGGGCTTTTGCCCGCGCAAACGGCGGCACGTTCATCCTGCGCATCGACGACACCGATCCCACCCGTTCCACCGACGAGAACACGCAGATCATCCTGCGCGCCATGCGTTGGCTGGGTCTGGACTGGGATGAGGGCCCCGAGGTGGGCGGCGACTTTGGCCCCTATGCTCAGACCGAGCGCCTGGACCTGTACAAGCAGGCCGCCCAGAAGCTTTGGGACGAGGGCAAGGCCTATCCCTGCTTCTGCACCAAGGAGCAGCTCGAGGCCGATCGCAAGGCTGCGCAGGAGCGCAAGGACCCCTTCCAGGGCTATCAGCGCCGCTGCCGCGATCTGGATCCCGAGGAGGCACGCCGCCGCATCGAGGCCGGCGAGCCCTACGTCCTGCGCATCAAGGTGCCCGAGGACCGCGGCGACGTCGTCATCCACGACGCCGTTCATGGCGAGGTGACCTTCGACGCCAAGGAGCTCGACGACTTTGTCATCTTCCGTTCCGACGGCACGCCCACGTACAACTTCGCGACCGTCGTCGATGACGCCATGATGAAGATCACCCACGTCATCCGCGGCGACGACCACCTTTCCAACACCCCGCGCCAGGTCATGGTCTACGAGGCTCTCGGCGCGCCCGTGCCCACGTTCGCCCACATCTCTATGATCCTGGGTGCCGACGGCAAAAAGCTCTCCAAGCGTCACGGCGCCACCTCGGTGGAAGAGTACCGCGACGCCGGTTACCTGTCCGACGCCTTCGTCAACTATCTGGCATTGCTCGGCTGGTCGCTCGACGGCGAGACCACGATCATCCCGCGCGATGTCCTGGCCAGCAAGTTCTCGCTCGACCGCATCTCCAAGAACCCGGCGACCTTCGATCCCAAAAAGCTCGACTGGGTCAATGCCGAGTACATCAACGGCATGTCCGACGCTCAGTTTGCCGACGAGATCATGGTCCCCGAGCTGCACGAGGCGGGCCTCATCGAGGG
>CABUTL010000254.1 GCA_902494375.1 uncultured Collinsella sp. | reverse complement strand
GCCCGTGACATGCGCCGCTCGCTCGAGCTCTTCAATCTACTGCCCGCCAAGAGCTACGTGTGGACTTACACATTGCTGTGCGGCCGCATTCGCGAGCTTATCGTTGCCAAAGCGCTCGATGCGCGCGGACAGGGTCGTGAGCTGGCCGCAACACTTAAGCTCCAGTCCTGGCAGGTCAAGAATCACCTGACCTGGGCACGTCGCTTTTCGATGGCAGAGCTCGTCGCAGCGCTCGAGGGGGCGGTCGATGTGGAGCTCGCGCTCAAGGGTTCGGCCGATTCTCAGACCGCGCTTTTGCTCTGGATTACGAACATCTTGAGAAAATCGTGATGATACCTGCCTATTTGACAAATTCGTTCTATCCCTTTGAGGGGGAGCGTGCTATAGTAGGCGCTTGCATGACCTCACCGTGTCTCAGAGGTGTCATACATTTTTTGCAAGGAACTCGAAAGGAACTCCAGAAGTGGCAAACATCAAGTCTCAGAAGAAGCGTATCCGCACCAATGAGGCAGCTCGCATGCGTAACAAGGCTGTCAAGTCCGAGCTCAAGACGCTGACCAAGCACGTCCAGTCCGCCGTCGCCGAGGGCGACGCCGAGAAGGCCCAGGCTGCCCTCAAGACCGTCACCAAGCGTCTCGACATGGCTGCCGCCAAGCATGTTATCCACAAGAACCAGGCTTCCAACCGCAAGTCCGGTCTTGCCAAGCTCGTGAACAGCATCAACGCTTAAGTTGTAAATTTCACACCACACAGATTACGCGCATAAATGGAGCCTGTTTTATGGAACAGGCTCCATTTTTTGTACCGCTCGGGTAAGATAGTCCGCATGAATACTTCAATTGACATTTCCCACATCCGCAACTTCTCGATTGTTGCGCACATCGACCATGGCAAGTCCACGATCAGTGACCGCATTCTCGAGCTCACCCATACCGTCGACGAGCGCGACATGGAGTCGCAGCTGCTCGACACCATGGATATCGAGCGCGAGCGCGGCATCACGATCAAGTCCAATGCCGTTCGCGTGTCCTATGACGCCGACGATGGCGAGACGTATCAGTTCAATCTGATCGATACGCCGGGCCACGTGGACTTTACCTATGAGGTTTCGCGCTCGCTGGCAGCCTGTGAGGGCGCGGTGCTCGTTGTCGACGCCACGCAGGGCGTCGAGGCGCAGACCGTCTCCAACGCGACGCTCGCCATGAACGCCAATCTGGACATTGTGCCGGCCATCAACAAGATCGACCTGCCCTCGGCTCATCCCGACGAGGTTAAGACCGAGATCGAGGATGACCTGGCGATCCCTGCCGATGATGCCGTGTGTGTCTCGGGCAAGACCGGCGAGGGCATCCACGATCTGCTGGAGTCCATTGTCTTTTTGATCTCTCCGCCCAAGGGCGATGCGAACGCGCCGCTCAAGGCACTCATTCTGGATTCATACTTCGACGAGTATCGTGGCGTCGTCGCCACCGTCCGCATCTTTGACGGCTCCATCAAAAAGGGCGATACCTTGCGCATGATGCAGGCAAAGGGCGACTTTTTGGTCGATGGCGTGGGCGTCAAGCGTCCCGCCGAGACCCCGGTCGACGCGCTCACGGTCGGCGAGGTCGGATACGTGGTCACGGGCCTGAAGGACCCCGAGGCCGTTCGCGTGGGCGATACCCTCACGTGGGCGTCGAATCCCTGCCCCGAGCCGCTTCCCGGCTACCGCGAGGCCAAGCCCATGGTTTATACGGGCCTGTTCCCGATCGATAACAAGGACTACGAGAACCTGCGTGACGCGCTCGATAAGCTACACGTCAACGACCCGTCGTTGGTGTGGGAGCCCGAGACCTCGGTGGCGCTCGGCTTTGGCTTCCGCGTGGGCTTCCTGGGCCTGCTGCATATGGAGGTCGTTAAGGAACGCCTGGAGCGCGAGTTCAATCTGGACCTCATTGCCACGAGTCCTTCGGTCGACTATCACGTGTACAAGACCGATGGCGAGATGATCGATGTCCGCAGCCCGCAGGACCTGCCCAAGGCCACACGTATCGAGCGTATCGAGGAACCCTACCTCAAGGCCAAGATCATCTGTCCGCCCGAGTATACGGGTGCCGTCATGCAGCTCGCCATCGAGCACCGCGGCGTGACGACCGACATGATCCATCTCACGAGCAAATCGGTCGAGATGCGCTTCGATATGCCGCTTGCCGAGCTCATTTTGGACTTCTTTGACCAGCTCAAGAGCCGTACCAAGGGCTATGCCTCGCTCGACTACGAGTTCAACGAGTATCGTCCCTCCGAGCTCGTCAAGCTCGATATCTTGCTTTCGGGCGACGAGGTGGACGCGCTGTCTTTTATCGTCCACAAGGACAAGGCCTACGGTCTTGCCCGCGGCCTATGCGACAAGCTCAAGGAGATTATTCCGCGTCAGCTGTTCGAGGTGCCCATCCAGGGTGCTATCGGTAACAAGATCATCGCCCGTTCCACCGTCAAAGCGCGTCGCAAGGACGTTCTTGCCAAGTGCTACGGCGGCGATATCTCGCGTAAGCGCAAGCTGCTCGAGAAGCAGAAAGAGGGCAAGAAGCGCATGAAGGCCATCGGATCGGTCGAGGTCCCGCAGGAGGCCTTTATGGCGATCCTCAAGGTGGACGAGTAGGTCTATGGCGCTTTCCGAATACAGCAAGCGGCTGCTGGGCGCCTATGCCGAG
>CABUTL010000253.1 GCA_902494375.1 uncultured Collinsella sp. | reverse complement strand
GAACGAGTTTGTCGAGACCACCCGACCGCTCGTCGTGGTCACTGCCCCCGGTCCGGGCTCGGGCAAGCTTGCCACCTGCCTGTCTCAGCTCTATCACGAGCACAAGCATGGCACGGCCGCCGGCTATGCCAAGTTCGAGACCTTCCCTGTCTGGAATCTTCCTCTGACGCATCCGGTCAATATTGCCTACGAGGCCGCCACGGCTGACCTCGACGACGCCAATATCATCGATTCGTTCCACCTTGAGGCCTACAACAAGACCACGGTCAACTACAACCGCGACGTCGAGGCCTTCCCGGTAGTCCGTGCCCTGATGGAAAAGATCCTGGGCAAGAGCCCCTACCAGAGCCCTACGGACATGGGCGTCAATATGGTCGGCTTTGCCATCACCGATGACGATGCCTGCCGCGACGCTTCCAAGATGGAGATCGTCCGCCGCTACTTTACCGCGGTCGAAAATGTGCGCCGTACCGGCGTGGGCGATGAGCAAGTCGACCGTCTCAAGATTATTATGAAGAAAGCCGGCATCGATAAGAACTACTCACCGGCGCGCTCGGCGGCCCTCACCAGGGAGCAGCTGACGGGTGGTCCCGTGGGTGCCATGGTCATGCCCGATGGCTCCGTGGTGACCGGCAAGACTTCCACGCGCCTGGGCGCCGCGAGCTCGCTCATCATGAATGCACTTAAGCATGTCTCGGGCGTCGACCTTGAGCTCGAGGTCATTAGCGATGAAGCGATCGAGCCCATCAGCAAGCTCAAGACGCATTTCCTGGGCAGCAAAAACCCGCGCCTCCACACCGACGAGACGCTTATGGCGCTGTCGATCACCTCGGCCACGAGTGAGACGGCCGCTCGCGTCCTTTCGGGCCTGGAGCAGCTGCGCGGTTGCGATGCCTTCTTTAGCGTGATTATCTCGCCGACGGACGAGACGGTACTGCGCAAACTGGGTATCAACGTGTGCTGCGAGCCCAAGTTTGAGCGCCGCGGTTTCTTCCATCGCTAAGTTTGAAGCACCGCGGTAATTGCATTGCATTTTGGCCGTATCGGGTTAGCGCCCGGTACGGCTTTTTGATCAATAAAGCGCCTATTTCGGCGAAAAATAGCTGTTTACCTGCCTAGAAACAATTTGAGCGGTATACAATAACCGTAACTGTTTCATCCTTAGCGGGATGCCGCATGATGGATATTACCTGCCATCGTGAGGTGTGTCGGTCGCGCACGGCGCGTTAGATGCTCGTGCTCGGTTTGAGGAGGCTGCTATGGCGGGCAAGGGTCGTGCGAGTGTCAACGATATGAAGCGTGTCGAGGTGCTGGTGTTGATGGAGATCGACCAGCAAACCGAAGACAATGGCGGGCCGTATGGTTTCTCGCGCAAAACGCTTGCCGAGCGCGTGGGGGTTTCGCCGTATCGTGCCCGCGCCGCAATCGATCGCTTGGATTCCGAAGGCATGATTGATGTCGTCTCGCGTTATAGCGACGACGGCGGTCAGCTTGCAAATGGCATTTGCCTCACCGAACGTGGCGAGTGGTATCTTGAGGGCGTCCGTACCGGCATGCTCGTTCAAGAAATGCTTGAGGACGAGGTTGCTGATCGATAGCAGCATGTAACCCTTGCCATAGCGACGCCGCCTGGGAAACCGGGCGGCGTTTTGTTTCAAGATTGAGAAATGCAATCTCACGCGAGAAAAATTGCGAACGGTCCGCGGCGCGAGTATTACAATGAAGACCCGTAAGATGTGGATAAACAACTTCTACGGGAAGCGCAGGTAACTCAATATGACCAAGCATGTGTTCGTAACCGGTGGCGTGGTTTCGTCTCTGGGCAAGGGTATCACCGCGGCCTCGCTGGGCCGTCTGCTCAAGTCGCGTGGCTACAAAGTAACGATGCAGAAGGCCGATCCGTATCTGAACGTCGACCCCGGTACCATGAGCCCCTTCCAGCATGGTGAGGTCTTCGTTACCGAGGATGGTTACGAGTCCGACCTGGACCTGGGTCATTACGAGCGCTTTATTGATGAGAACCTGACCCGCGATTCCAACTTTACGACCGGCGCCATCTATAAGAGCTTGATCGCCCGCGAGCGTCGCGGCGACTTTTTGGGCGGTACCGTGCAGGTGATTCCTCACGTCACCAATGCCATTAAGGACAAGTTCCGCCGCATCGAGGAGCAGACCGGCTCCGATGTAGTCATCACCGAGCTGGGCGGCACGATCGGCGACATCGAGTCCCAACCGTTTGTCGAGGCCATCCGTCAGTACCGCAAGGAGGCCGGCCCCGAGAACGTCTGCTACATCCACGTGTCGCTCGTTCCCTATATCGCCGCCGCCCACGAGGTCAAGACCAAGCCCACGCAGCATTCCGTCAAGGAGCTCCGCAGCTTTGGCATCCAGCCCGATATCATCGTGCTGCGCTCCGACCACCATATCGATGACGCTATCCGCGGAAAGATCGCAAGCTTCTGCGACGTCGACACCGATTGTGTCTTTACCAACGAGGACTGCGCGAGCATTTACGATGTTCCGCAGCTGCTTGCCGAGCAGGACTTTGACCTGCGCATTTGCGAGCGCCTGGGTCTGGACCCGCGTGAGCGCGACATGAGCGAGTGGAATGAGTTCCTGCGCAAACAGAATCACGCCAACCATCACGCCGACAAGGTGAAGATCGCCGTCGTGGGCAAGTACACGCAGCTGCCCGATG
>CABUTL010000252.1 GCA_902494375.1 uncultured Collinsella sp. | reverse complement strand
TTCTTTGCCGAGGACCCCGCGCTGATCGAGGTGCTTAAGAGCCTGGGCGTGCTTATGTCGTCACTCAGCTGGAACGCGCAGGGACCGCTCGCGAGCGGCCACGACACCCACGCCGGCCTCACCGCCGCCGGCATCGAGGCACTTACGCAGATGGAGCACGCCGGCATGGTACTCGACGTCTCCCACCTCAACGATGAGTGCTTTGACGAGGTCGCCGCCCGCGCCACGCGTCCCTTCGTCGCCAGCCACTCCAACTCCCGTGCGGTTTGCGGCGCCAAACGCAACCTTACCGACGACCAGTTCCGTACCATTCGCGACATGGGTGGCATCGTCGGCCTCAACTACTGCAGCGAGTTCCTTTCCAACGACGCAACCGACAAGACCGCCGCAGACGTCACCTTCGACCAGCTGGCGGCACATATCGAGCACTGGCTCGACCTGGGCGGCGAGGACGTCATCGCGCTCGGCGGCGACTGGGACGGCGCCACTGTGCCCGCTTTCCTCTCCGATGCCAGCAAGATGCCCGAGTTCCAGAACATGCTTTCCAAGCATTTTGGCAAGACCGTGATGCAAAAGCTCTGCAGCGACAACGCGCTTGCCTTCTTCGAGCGTTATTAATTTCACATCCCTTGAGCGGGCCGGCATGCCGAACGGTCGACATGCCGGCCCGTCCCCAATCTGAAGGACCGCTTTTGACGCAGCAGTTTACGATTTCCGTATCCCGACCGGATGGGACGCCCATCCCCGTCGTAGTTACCAAAAAGCGCGTCAAGAACTTCAACCTACGCGTCACATCGAGTGGTGAGGTCCACGCCAGTGCACCGCTCGGCGCCAGCCGCGAGCGCATCGAAGCGTTTGTAAAGCGCAACAGTGCCTGGATTGTCAACCGACTTGCCCAGCGTGAGCGACGTCAGGCGACGGCGCGAGAGCCGCTCAGTCCCTCGTCCATCATTGCACTTTGGGGCAAGCCCGTCACGGTACAGGATGCGCTCGATCACAACTTTGCATCACCCGCACCGCGGCCCAAACAGGCCACCTTCGCATGTTTTATGGGTACCGATGAATCGGACGAAAGCCCACAGCCAAAGCGGCACGCAATCCTCGACGGCCTAACGTCCGATGAGCTCCAAGCCCACATCGACCAGCTCTATACGTCCGAAGTCACATCGGCGCTACGCGATATGGTGCACGCATACGAAATCGCAATGGGTGTCGCCGTTTCCCGCGTTTCCGTACGCAGCATGAAAACGCGTTGGGGCTCATGCACGCCCAAATCCGGCGCCGTTCGCATCGCACGAGAACTTGCCGCCTATCCCGTCGAATGCCTCGACATGGTTGTCGCCCACGAGCTCGTCCACTTGCTCGAGCCAAGCCACAATCAGCGGTTTCACGCCCTGCTCGACACGTACTGCCCCAACAATAGAGCGCTGTCACAGCGGCTCAAGCAGCCACCCATAGAGATTTATTAGAACCGGTTAGCGCACGCGCTCGATCTCGACACCGCAGCTTGCCAGGGGAAGACCGACGGGCGCCCAAGGCTTATCGAGCTTAACGCGCACGCCAAGCAGCAGGGGGTAACGACGTAGCAGCATCGAGGCCACACCCTCGGCTGCAGCCTCGATGAGCTTAAACGTATGCTCGCGCAGATAGCCATCGACATCGTGGCACACCGAGCCATAGTCAATCGAGGCGTCCAAGTCATCGTGCTCTCCCGCTGCACGCAAGTCGGCATAGAGCACCAAGGACACGATGAATTTCTGGCCCAGCGCGTTCTCTTCGGGATACACGCCGTGGTTGGCAAAGACCTCGAGACCGTCGATAGTAATGCGGTCAGCATGGCGCAGATCGTCATAACTCACGTGGGGCACCGCCGTTGCAGTGGATATTTCGCCCCTTCCACGGCGGGCGAGCTCGGCGCCTTCAGTCTTGGTTGCATTCTCGGGCAGTTTCTTGTTACTCATCGCGATCGTCTCCTTCGTTTAGAACCCCGACCGCGCAACTAACTACACGCGAATCGACAGGTTCTTTTTATCATCGCTCCAGTTGCAAGCATTGCGCACGGGGCATGCAAAGCAGGCGCGCGACGCTTTGTCGGCTGCATAGAGCAGACGCTCAAGCGGTTGGCTGTTCACGCGCAGCTTTCGATGGCCCAGAATGGCCGTCTTAATGGCTGCGGCATCGGCCGGATCAAACGCCACATCATCGGGCATGCCGCCGAGAATCGCATCAGCGACGCGTTCGCTTGCAACATCATGGGATATACCCGATTCATACTGTTCATCTTTGCCGATATCGTGAAGAAGTGCCGTGGCGTAGATGACCTCGCGGTCAAATTCGAGCTGTTCCTCGAGATTCTTGATCCACATAATGCGAGCGACATCGAGAAGATGGTTAATGCCGTGGCGGCAGAAGATGCGCCCCGATTCCAACTGTGCAATGTTGCCCAGGTGCCGACGGAACAGCCCGTTGGCACAAATGTAATCAATGCGAGGCATGGCACCAAAGGGAGTCAGGCCCGAAGCCATAAAGCCGCGACGCGACGTCCCCTCATCGGTCTTCGATGTAAAGTCGTTGACGACCCTCATGCTAACGGCCCAGCATCCTAAAGAACCGCTCCTCGAGCGCGGGATCGGTCTCAAAGACGCCGCGGCGAGCGAGCGTCACGGTCTTGGTGCCGGGCTTCTGCACGCCGCGCATGGTC
>CABUTL010000251.1 GCA_902494375.1 uncultured Collinsella sp. | reverse complement strand
CGGCGTAGGCCTTCTCCTCGTCAATGAGGACGCGAGTGACCTTGGCGGGCGACAGGGCGTTGGCGACGTAGACGGCCGGATCGGCATCCCACAGGATGACGTCGACGCGCTCGCCACGGAGCTCGCCTACGACGGCGCGGACACGGCTGCCCTTGGGGCCGACGCAGGCGCCCACGGGATCCAGGCGATCGTCGAGCGAGTGGACGGCGACCTTGGAGCGCTGGCCGGGCTCGCGGGCGATCGACTTAATCTGGACGGTGCCCTCATAGATCTCGGGCACCTCCTGCTCAAACAGACGACGCATGAGCTCGGGGTGGGTGCGGGAGATGACGATCGGCGGACGGCTGTGCTCGCCGCGAACCGGCTGCAGGTTGGAATTGGGGTCGCGGACGTCGATGATCACGGCCTTGATGTGCTGGTTGTGCAGATAGCGCTCGCCCATCGGACGCTCGTTGCGCTCGTTCTCGTAACGGCGCTGGTCAAAATGCGGCAGCTCGGCCTCGACGCCATCGCGGATCTTGACGATCGTGAAGTCGGGCGTGGACTGCAGCACGGTACCGCTGATGAGGTCACCGATACGACCGGAGAACTCCTCGTAGATCTGCTCGCGGGCGGAGTTGCGCACGATGGCGTTGATCTCGGCCTTGGCGTGCTGAGCGGCGATGCGGCTCGTGTTCTTGGGGGTGACGTCGATCTCCTCGAACTCGGTGAAGTTACCCTCCTCGTCCATGGAATCGTCGATCGGCTCCAGACGGTAGACGTAGATCTTGCCGGTGGTGCGGTCGATGGTCACCTTGGCGCCCCACTCAAGATGCAGGATCTCGGCATAGCTCTTGGCGAGCGACTGCTCCAGGCGGTCGATCAGGTAGAGCTGGTCGATGTGCCTCTCCTGGCAAAGCTCCATCAGGGCGGACATCATGTCGGATGCTGCCATGTTAGTTTCCTTCCTTCGCGGGCTTGAAGTCATAGGTGGGCTTCAACTTGCACTTTTTAACATCAGAGAAATCGAGGGTGACGGACTCGCCGTCTTCAAGCTCGAGGGTCACGTTCGTCTCGGTCGAGGCGGCAATCTTGCCGGAGTACTTGCGACGGCCCTCGGTGGCGGTGGAGGTGAGCTCGCAGTCCTCGCCCACAAAGCGGGCAAAGTCGCGCGGACGGCGCAGCGGGCGCGCCATACCCGGGCTCGACACCTCGAGCGTATAGCTCGAAGAAATGGGGTCGAGCTCCTCGATTACGTCGCCGACCCACTTGGTATTGGCCGTGACGTCGTTGAGCGACAGGCTCTGACCCACGGCACCCTCGATACGCACACGCACGCAGGGGGCCTTGGTGGCGCCCACGAGCTCAACGTCGACAATATCGACATCGTGCTGGGGAGCGACGGCCTCGAGCGCGTCGATGATCGCCTGCTCGGTCTTGGTCTTGACCATTGCGGCACCTCCATCCATACAAAAAAGAAGCGGGGCCGAAACCCCACTTCTTTCAATTTCAACTTCATTTGCAAGCAAACTATACCAATACCTGCGAAAACGTGCAAGCGTCAAAGAAATTCGCAGGTCAGCGCGCCCACAGCTTCTCCACAAGAATAGGACAATTAGGCGAGGACTCCTGTGCGGCGCCCACCCAAAAGCCCCAAAACGGGCCATGGGTCCCAGCGCGCCGACCGAATCGGGCCCTATGGGCATTCCATCCCTGGGCGCACATCGGACAGACTAGAGCTGAGAGGCATTCTGTAGCGAGAAAGCCTGCCGCACGCATTGACCGTACAACCGTCCAGCATCTCTATGGCAAGGAGGATCCATGGAACGCCTAGGCACCCTCTGCACGATCGCGCTCGCCATTGCAGCCTGCTCGTTCGCTTTGGCGGGCTGCAGCAACATCGATGGTAACACCGGACCATGTGAGCCGGATCTCGGCAGCACCAAAGCCATCGAGAAAACGACGCCATCGGAGCGTTTCGACAAAATAGACGAAGACATAGTCGACCCCCAGGGCTTAGGTCCCGACCCTCAAGAACAGTTCCCTATCGACCTTGAGGCAGACGAGAACGTCCATGTCACCTGCGTGGGCAAGGACACGGATGGCTACGGCGACGCCGTGTTGGTCTTTGCGGTGACAAACAACACCGATGTCGACATGATGTTTGGCGATGTCGATGCTTATGCCTACGTCAACGGTGTCGTCCGCGACGTGCGCATGCGCCAGCCCGTCGCCGCAGGCGAAGAAACGACCGCGATGCTCACCTTTGTAGGCACCTTCGACGATCCGGACTTTGACGTGAACAGCAACCTCAACGATATCTACCTCAACATCTGGATGTTTGAGGAGCAGACGGGCAACGTCTACTTTAGGGACCTGGTGCACATTCCGTAGAGGATGGCGCTAGGCACCAGCCAAACAGGACACACAGCGCAAAACGAGGGACGACCCAACCGGATCGCCCCTCGTCTTTTATGCGTCAGTTAAGCGCGCAGTGCTTACTTGACCACCAGGTTGACCAGCTTGCCGGGCACGCAGATGGCCTTGACGACTGTCTTGCCCTCGAGCCACTTGGCGACGGCGGCCTCGGCGGCAGCCTGCATATCCTCATTGGAGGCATCGCGGGCAACGTCGACGCGGCCGCGGACCTTGCCGAGCACCTGGACCACGATCTGCACCGTGTCCTCAACGGACTCGGCCAGGTCGAACTCGGGCCAGGCGGCGG
>CABUTL010000250.1 GCA_902494375.1 uncultured Collinsella sp. | reverse complement strand
TGCCTCGTCGTTACCGCCGCAGGTATTGACGACCAGGCCGTCCACGCCGGCGTCGATAAGCCTGGTGAGCGATTCGGCCTCTTTAGCGGGATCGTTGCCGCTAATGGCCGTCATAAGCGAGCAGCCGCGCGCGGCGGCACTGGCGGAAAGCCCTTCGAGCATGGCGCTCGAGTACGGGTTGGCGATGTCGGCCAGGATCACGCCGATGAGGTTGGTGCGCGAGCTGCGCAGATTGCGTGCGGCGGCACGTGGGCGATAGCCGGTGCGCTCGATAACCGCCGCGATGCGAGCACGGGTTTCCTCGGTCATCTGCCCGGGGCGGTTGTTGAGATAGCGCGAGACCGTGGCCGGACTCACGCCCGCCTCGGCGGCAATGTCCTTGATTCTCATCTGCGCCATGGCGCACCCCGTTTCCCAATTGTCAGCAGTCTGAGCCATTTTAGGCATTTTTTTAAAAATCTCGCTTGCAAAACGCTGTAGGTGAGTATACTACAACTCGAAACGAAACCGATTTCGTAAACCGATTTCGGCAAGCGTTGGCGCGGAGGTGCAAAGATGTACCCTACCGTCTTGGCACCTCCGCGCCAACGCCATATCAAAGGTGTACGCACGAGCAAGAAGGAGCTGCGCGACCATGGGTAAAACGGTTCTTACCTTCGGCGAAATCATGATGAGGCTCTCGCCCAAAGATCATCTGCGCATTGAGCAGGCAACCGAGTTTGACGTCCGCTACGGTGGCGCCGAGGCCAACACCGCTCTTTCCCTGGCCTACCAAGGCGACAAGGCCGCTTACGTATCCGTTGTCCCGACCAACCGCCTAGGCGAGTGCGCGCTGCGCTCGCTGAAGGCCTACGGCGTCGACACAACGCGCGTCGTGCGTCAGGGCGACCGTCTTGGCTCCTATGTGTTTGAGGTCGGCGCCTCGCAGCGCGGCAACGGCTGCGTCTACGACCGCAAGTTCTCTGCCATCAACATGGCCAAACGCGACGTCTTTGACTGGGACGAGATCCTCAAGGGCATCGATGTCTTCTATTTCTCCGGCGTGACCCCCGCCGTCTCCGATGAGATGGCCGCCGCCTGCAAGGAGGCACTCGCCGCCTGCCGCGCCAAGGGCATCACCACCGTGTGCGACGTGAACTATCGCGGCAAGATGTGGTCGCCCGAGAAGTCGCAGGCCACCATGAAGGAACTCCTGCCGCTCGTCGACATCTGCATCGCCAACGACGAGGATGCGCCCGCCGGCCTCGGCATGACCTGCGTCTCCGGTTCCCTTGCCCATGGCATCGAGGAGCGCGACACCTACGTCGAGATGGCCCGTCAGATCTGCGCCGAGTACGGCTGCAAAAAGGTCGCCTCGGTCGTCCGCAACATCTCCTGCGTCGAGCGCTCCATCTGGATGGGCATGCTCTTTGACGCCGAGAGCGGCGAGCACTGGTTCTCCCCTGCTCACGACGTGCACGTGCTCGAAGGCGTTGCCGCCGGCGACGCTTTCAACGCCGGCCTCGTCCATGCCCTCACCAACGACTTTGACCCGCAGGACGCCGTCAACTACGCGATTGCAGCCTCGATCCTCAAGCTCACCATCAAGGGCGATTCCAACTTGGTGACCGCAGACGAGATCGCAGCCGTGGCATCCGCCGCCGACGGTGGCACCCGCGTCGCCCGTTAATTCGTTCCCCATTCCGCGGGCCGCAGCTTTCCAATCCCATACCCCTGCGGCCCGCTCCCCGATTCTTCCGGTCGGGCAAAACCACCAGTCCCATTCCGGTTTTGCCTGGCATTCCCTACATGACTGGTCGAGCAGCCGGTTTTGGAATTGCTTGAACCCCAAGCAGTGCCTCCGATAACCAATCCAAAATCGGCTCCTGACCAGCATATTTGGCAATCACGCGCCCATGCGCGCCACACATCGAAAGGAACATCATGTTCGATCAGTTCTACACCACGCTTGAGTCCCTGGGTATCGTGCCGGTCGTCGTGCTCGACAAGGTCGAGGACGCCGCTCCGCTCGCCCACGCCCTTATGGCAGCTGGCATGAAGTCCGCCGAGGTCACCTTCCGCACCGCCTGCGCCGCTGAGTGCATCGCCGCCATGGCCGAGGCCGAGCCCGAGATGTGTGTTGGCGCCGGC
The DNA here is from genome assembly GCA_902494375.1 of uncultured Collinsella sp. Classification (GTDB taxonomy): domain Bacteria; phylum Actinomycetota; class Coriobacteriia; order Coriobacteriales; family Coriobacteriaceae; genus Collinsella. The sequence goes on along the minus strand of CABUTL010000250.1, from coordinate 581 downwards.
ACCGTCCTGACCGTCGAGCAGGTTGAGCAGGCCCGCGCAGCCGGTGCTAAGTTCATCGTCTCCCCGGGTTACAACGAGAACGTCGTGAAGCACTGCATCGACATCGACCTGCCCGTCCTTCCCGGCACCGTGACCCCCTCCGAGGTTACCGCAGCCGAGAACCTGGGCCTCAAGGTCACCAAGTTCTTCCCCGCGTCCCAGTATGGCGGCCTGAACACCATCAAGGCCCTCGCCGCTCCGTTTGTCGGTCACCGCTTTATGCCTACCGGCGGCGTGAGCACCGCCAACGTCGAGGAGTACCTGAGCTCCTCCGCCATCATCGCCTGCGGTGGCACCTGGATGGTCAAGCCGGCCCTGTTTGCCGACGGCGACTTCTCCAAGGTCGAGCAGATCGCCCGCGAGGCCATGGACGTCGTCAAGAAGGTCCGCGGCTAGGTTTAGCTCTCTATCGTGAAAGGGGGCGTACCCTAGACCTCGCCCCCTTTCTTTTAAAGCGGCTCGGAAGCGCGCCGTTTCCGTCACGAACAAGAACCAAAACCGTCTTGTATGCTGATAGAACGTGACGGAAGCGACACGCCCCC
>CABUTL010000249.1 GCA_902494375.1 uncultured Collinsella sp. | reverse complement strand
GGTCACGGTGGATAGATAGGAACTCGGGCGTCGTGAGCACGATACCGGTGCGGCCCGAAGCTAGGCCGGCGAACACGTCATCGCGCGCGGCCTCCACGGTCTCGCCGGTAAGCACGCCAACGCCAATGCCAAGCGATGCCATCGTCGACGAGAGGTGATAGGCCTGGTCGGCAACAAGCGCACGCAGCGGATAGACAAAGATGCTCGCACGTCCGCGAAGCACCGCCTCACGCGCGGCATGCACATGGAAGATGAGCGACTTGCCGCGGCCCGTTCCCATAACCGCCAAGACACTCTGGTGATCGGCCAAGGCGTCGAGCGCCTCAACCTGCGCGCGGTGCGGCTGGTTCGATCCGATAAAGCTATGGATAAGCGAGCGCGTGAGCTCGGTATAGGAAAGCTGGGCGAGCGTCTCGCGCTTGCGCGACTCCAGGCGCAGGCCGGAATCCGCCGGCTGCACGCCACGACGAAGCTCGCATGCCGGATCGTCGACGCTGGGCAGCGTGGTATCGCGGACCAGAACATCCTTGACCATGAGCTTGGGCTTCACACGACCCTGCCAATGCTCGGCAACGGCCTCGAACACCAAGTCGACAGCGCTATCGCAGTTGATGAGCTTATCGATTTGCGGCACGCGGAACATAATGGCCGGCACACTCGCGGCGCCATCGGTCGCCACAAAGCGCATGTGCTCGCCGGTCTTACCCACCACGGCGCGATCACACATCGTCACGCCCTCGGCAGCCAGCAGCGGCACCTTATTACCCTGGCCAAACGGCTCAAGGCGGGAAATCTGCTCGATGGTCTCGATATTCAATTCGGAAAGGTCGACCGTGGCGGCAACCTCGTCGGTGTCCTCAAAGTCCTCGGCGGGAAGCTCGGACAACACGGCGGAAAGGCGACGGCGAAACTCGTCGAGCTTGGATGCCTCGATAGTCACACCCACCGCACCGGCATGTCCGCCGCGACGAATCATCAGGTCGGAACAGCGCTCGATGGCGTCAAACAGGTTAACTTTGCCCACCGAGCGACCAGAGCCGCGCGCGATACCGTCCTCGATCGAGAACAGCAGCGCCGGCACGTGGTAGCGGTTGGTCAGACGGCTTGCCACGATGCCCTTGACGCCCTCGTGCCAGCCTTCGCCGCCCACGACGATCGCGCGTCCGCCGTCATAGGTCTCCTCGACCTTTGCCATGGCATCGCGCGTGAGCTCCGCCTCGATCTCACGGCGCTGGCGGTTGATTTCCTCGAGCTCAGCCGCCAGTGCGCTTGCTTCGATGGGATCGCGGGCAAGCAGCAGGTCGAGCGCCAGCTTGGGATCGGCCATGCGACCGGCAGCGTTTAAGCGGGGAATGAGCGAGAATGACAGGCCATCCGCCGTAATGCTCGAAAGGTCCGCCTTGGCGAGCGCGGCAAGCGCGATATAGCCGGGGCGAGCGGTTACGCGCATCTGCTGGATGCCCTCGGCAACCAGCGCGCGATTCTCGGGCGTGAGCGGCATCATGTCGGACACGGTGCCCAGCGCCGCGACCTCTATCAGCGAACGCCAATACGACGGCTTGCCCAAACGCTCGCCCAGGACCTGCACCAGCTTAAGCGCCACACCGGCACCGGCAAGCTCGCGCGAGGGGCCCTCGTCCTCGAGCTTGGGATCGGTCAGGGGCACGCCCTGCGGCACCTGGTCGGACGGCTCGTGATGGTCCGTGACCACCAAATCGATCCCCAGACTCTCCAGATAGGAGACCTCTTCCTTGGCAGCAATACCGTTATCGACGGTCACAATCAGGTTGGGTTGAGCGAGCTCGTTGACGCGGTCGAGCGCCGCACGCGACAGGCCGTAGCCCTCGTCAAAGCGGTGCGGAATAAACGGCGTGACGTTGGCGCCAAACGAACGTAGCGCCTCGGTCAACAGACAAGTCGACGTAATGCCGTCGACGTCAAAATCGCCAAAGACGGCGATACGCTCGTGGCTGCGAATAGCACGCTCAACGCGGTCGGCGACGACCACCATGCCCGGAATAACGAGTGGGTCCGCCCAGTCGCGATCGAGCGAAGGCGTCAAAAACAATTGGCCCTCTTTGATGGAGCCAATGCCGTGCGCGACCATAATGCGCGCCACCAGCCCGGGTATGCCCAGGCCAGCCGAAAGCTCCTTTTCGAGCTCGGGGTTTTGCTGAGCGACCGCCCAGCGATGCGTCGTCTTAAGCGATGACATAGGCGCCCACCCCCGATAGGGGCAGGTCGCCGCGATACCTCTCACGGTTCATAGCGATGAGTCCTCTGTGCATGCCCGCTTCGGCAGGCAGATCTGTTGAACGGATTTATTATACCGTGCAGCGCGGACGCACAACATCCAGCACGCCGTGGTTTCGATAAACGAGGGCGGTAATAGCCTCGAAATAATCGAGCGTTTCAGCCACACGGACGCATGCGAGCGTCTAGCATATCCATTCAAAACGGATTCACGAGCAAAGGGAGTCACAAGAGCATATGAAGCAATGGGTTGGACTGGGCAAATTTCTCGCAGGACATATGCAGGTCATCGTTCCGATTTGCGTGGCGCTCGGCGTGCTCTTTCCTCAGCAGATCGGCGTTCTCAAGCCCATCGTTCCCACCCTGTTTGCCTTTATGACGTTCCAAGGCGCGCTCAGCAACACCTTCCACCAGGTGGCTGAGGTGTTCCACCGTCCCCTGCATCTGATTTTGGCGTTATTTG
>CABUTL010000248.1 GCA_902494375.1 uncultured Collinsella sp. | reverse complement strand
GACATTAAGCAGATTACCCCCGAGAACTTCGATTCCGTCGTTAACGGCAGCCTTCCCGTGCTGGTTGATTTTTGGGCACCGTGGTGCGGTCCCTGTCGTTCGCTCTCGCCCATCGTTGACGAAGTGGCCGACGAGCTGGCCGGCAAACTTGCCGTCGCCAAATGCAACGTCGACGACAATCAGGACCTGGCCATGAAGTTTGGCGTCATGAGCATCCCCACGCTGGTTGTCTTTAAGAACGGCGAGGAAATCGACCGCTCCGTTGGCGCGCTGCCCAAGGCCAGGCTGCAGGCACTGCTTGAGAAGCACCTGTAATACGCCGGTCATGTGCTGCCGTCCATGAACGGTTTTGCGCCGCTCACCGGAGAGCCGAGTGCTGCGCCCGCGACCACGGATAGTATGGTAATCACAAACAGCCCCCAGTGAACGGGTGCGGGTCGGACGGACTCGCACCCGTTTTCTTATGCGGTGGCGCGCAAAGCAGGCGTAGTAGAATCTGAACCACTGAATAGACTCGTACAAAAGGAGACTTTCCATGCATGACGTCGGAATGAACATGAGCCAGCTTGCCATGAGCGTCAAGCAGGTCGACGACACGATCGAGCTCGCCCACGAGTGGAGCCATCAGCTGCTGCATGCGACCGAGAACTTTGATATGGAGCGCATTGGTGCCAAGCTCGAGGCCGCCATGGCGGCGCTCCACGAGGCGCACGACGCACTCGAGGGCTACGAGGAGGCCATCGAGGCCGACCATAACTCCGTTGGCTCCGTAAAGCTGGTGTAGCGTGACCGAGCACGAGCACGCCTGCGATCACGAGCATTCGCACGGGCCGACCGGCGGCGCGGACTGCCGTTGCAGCGGCTCCGCCTCAGAGCTGGTCCGTTTTTCGGTCACCGCGCCCGACGACCTGCTGCACCGCTTTGACGAGCAGATCGCGCGCCGTGGTGACGTGGCCAACCGCTCCGAGGCTGTGCGCGACCTGATTCGCGCATCGATTGCCAAGGAGCAGATGCGAACGCCCGACGAGCAGGTCATCGGATCGCTCACCATGATTTACGACCATCACACCGGCGACCTGACGCGCCGCCTGGACGAGGTGCAGCACGACTACACCGACGAGATTGTATCGACTATGCACGTGCACCTGGATCACCACAACTGCTTGGAGATTCTGGCGCTTAAGGGTCGCGGCGAACGTGTCTACGAGCTGGCCGATCGTCTGCTGGGGCTGCGCGGCGTTAAACACGGCGAGCTCACCTGCGCCGCCACCAAGCAGAGCTTGGGGCTGTAACAGCACACATTTCAACGAAGGAGGGTCGCATGCGACATGCGCATATCCATGTAACGGGCATTGTGCAGGGTGTCGGCATGCGGCCGTTTGTGTATCGCGAGGCCATGGCGCACGGCATTTGCGGCTGGGTGCTCAACGCGGGCGATGGCGTGCATATCGAGGCACACGCTCTCAGCGAGACGCTCGACGAATTTATCGCCGCGCTTTCCGAGCATGCGCCTGCGGCGTCTCGCGTGGAGCATGTCGAGGTTATGGACCTAGCACCCGGCGACTGGAACACCGCCAACGAGCAGGGTTTTCGCATTGTGGCGTCGCAGGATCAAACTGCCCACACGACGCTCATCTCGCCCGACATCGCCACGTGCGACGACTGCCTGCGCGAGCTGTTCGACCCCGCCGACCGACGCTTTCATTATCCCTTTATCAACTGCACCAATTGCGGACCGCGCTTTACCATCATTCGCTCGTTGCCCTATGACCGAGCGGCCACCTCGATGGATCGCTTTCCCATGTGCCCCACCTGCGCCGCAGAGTACGCCGACCCGCTCGATCGGCGGTTTCACGCGCAGCCCGATGCCTGCTTTGATTGCGGACCGCATATTACGTGGCGCGAGGCGGATCGCGGTGTTATGCCAGTGGGTGCCGACGCGACACCAGCCGTCGGCTCCACGCGCGAGGCCAGCGATGCCATCATCGAACGCTGCGTCGAGCTGCTGGCAGGCGGCGGCATCATCGCCATCAAGGGTCTGGGCGGATTCCACCTAACCTGCGATGCCACCAACGAACAGGCGGTGCACGAGCTGCGCCATCGCAAGCGTCGCAGCAATAAGCCACTTGCAGTTATGGTGCGCGGCCTTGCCAACGCCGAACGCCCGTGTCATATCGATGGCGTTGAGCGTGATCTGCTTGCCGGCAGCGTTCGTCCCATTGTGCTGTTGCGTCGCCGCGCAACCGGCAACGACACCCACGGTTCCCCCAACGCCCCCGAGCTCGCGCCATCCGTCGCGCACGACTTGCCCGAGCTCGGCGTCATGCTCCCCTACACCCCGCTTCAACATCTGTTGCTTGCCGCGGCAGAGGCCAGCGGTATGCACGCGCTCGTCATGACCAGCGGAAACCTGAGCGAAGAGCCCATCGAGACCGACGATGTCCTTGCATGGGAGCACCTCGTTGTCGCAGGCATCGCCGACGCGCTGCTCGGTAACGACCGCGCGATTCTGTCGCGCTACGATGACTCCGTGGTACGCGTGGTCGACGGCGACGTCATGCCTGTGCGTCGCGCACGCGGGTATGCGCCGCAGCCGCTGTCGTTGCCGGTGCTCGACGGCACCACGCCCTGCGTGCTCGCCTGCGGTCCTCAGCAAAAAGCCACGATCGCGCTCACGCGCGAGGACGCCGACGGCCATGCGGCCTGTTTTGTGTCGCAGCATATCGGCGATGTTGAAAACG
>CABUTL010000247.1 GCA_902494375.1 uncultured Collinsella sp. | reverse complement strand
TCTTGAGTCAAAGCGCCCGTAAGAGCTGCGGTCTCATCAACGCCTTCCACGACGTAGAAATATTCGTCACCAGCCAAAAACACGCGACGCATCTCTTGAGCAACCGCACGTTGGAGCGTTCCCGTGCCGTAAAGAAACACCTTTGAGCTCTGCTCGATAAGCCTGAATACAGGCGTGAAATCACGCGAAAGAAAGTCTTTGAGCGATTTTAAGACAATGGCGGTGTAACGATCGAGAACCGCAGCGTCGACTATATCGCGAGCATCAGCTTCTACTTCAGCCTTGAGGGCGTATTTGAACTCAGAGAATCCGCGAAACCCTAGGCGCTGAGCAAAACGTAGAACGGCAGATTTTGATGCGTTGCACTTGGCCGCTAGATCAAGAAGCGTCGAATTAGCGGCCTCGTAGCGATGCATTGAGATATAACGCCAAATGTCACGATCTATGTCACCCAAATCGACGTAATGGTCACGAACCAGCTCGTCAATTTTCATCTCTTATCTCCCCTATAAAAGGCATTGCAACGCAAACAATGAAACGATAGCCGATTTATTCGAACTAGAAAAGAAAAAGTGCCGTCCGCAAATGAAGCGGGCGGCACCAATCGGCGAAAGATCGATTATGTGTGCGGGCTTATCGATAAGACACAGACTGCTGGGAGTCCTTGACGACAACGTCGTGGGCGCCGCCTTCGACGATGGAGGTAGAGCTGACCAGCGTTAGGCGTGCCTTTTCCTGGAGCTCGGGAATCGAGAGGGCACCACAGTTGCACATCGTGGACTTGACCTTGTAGAGCGTGCCGCCCACGCCGTCCTTGAGGGAACCGGCGTAGGGAACGTAAGAGTCGACGCCCTCGACGAAGCTGAGCTTCGCGGCGCCGCCCAGGTCGTAGCGCTGCCAGTTGCGGGCACGCGCAGAACCCTCGCCCCAGTACTCCTTCATGTACTGACCGTTAACGTTGACGCGCTCGGTCGGGCTCTCGTCGAAGCGAGCGAAGTAGCGGCCCAGCATCATAAAGTCGGCGCCCATGGCAAGGGCGAGCGTCATGTGGTAGTCGTAGACGATACCGCCGTCGGAGCACACGGGCACGTAGACGCCGGTCTCCTCGTAGTACTCGTCGCGAGCGCGGCAGACATCGATCAGCGCGGTGGCCTGGCCACGGCCGATGCCCTTGGTCTCGCGGGTGATGCAGATGGAACCGCCGCCGATACCGACCTTGATGAAGTCGGCACCGCAGTCGGCCAGGAAGCGGAAGCCCTCGGCGTCGACAACGTTACCGGCACCGACCTTGACGTCCTCGCCGTAGTTGGCGCGGATCCACTCGATAGTGCGCTTCTGCCACTCGCTGAAGCCCTCGGAGGAGTCGATGCACAGAACGTCGGCACCGGCCTCGATGAGCAGCGGCACGCGCTCGGCATAGTCGCGGGTGTTGATACCGGCGCCGACCATGTAGCGCTTGTCGTTATCGAGCAGCTCGTTGGGGTTGGTCTTGTGGCTGTCGTAGTCCTTGCGGAACACAATGCCCATGAGGTGATCGTTGTCGTCGACGATCGGCAGGGCGTTGAGCTTGTTATCCCAGATGACGTCGTTGGCAACCTTGAGGCTGATGTTCTTGTCGCCCACGATGAGCTGCTCACGCGGGGTCATGAACTCGGAGACCTTCGTCTGGTGGTCATCGCGGCTGGGACGATAGTCACGGCTGGTGACGATGCCCAGGAGCTTACCCTTGGGAGTGCCGTCGTCGGTAACCGGCATGGTGGAGTGACCGGTCTTCTCCTTGAGCTCGATGACCTGCTCCATGGTCATGTCGGGGGTCAGCGTGGAATCGGACTGAACGAAGCCGGCCTTGTGATCCTTGACGGCCTTGACCATGGCGGCCTCGGACTCGGCGCTCTGGGAACCGTAAATGAAGGACAGGCCGCCCTCGGTAGCGAGCGCGACACCCATGTCGACGCCCGAGACGGACTGCATGATGGCGGAAACCATGGGGATGTTCAGGGTGATTGCCGGCTTCTCACCGCGCTTAAAGCGGGTCAGCGGCGTCTTAAGAGAGACGTTGTTAGGAATGCACTGCGAGGACGAATAGCCAGGGACCAGCAGATACTCCGAAAACGTGTGGGACTCACCGGGAAAGAACGTAGCCATGTTTCTCCTTTTTCCATGCGACCGGTCGGCTGCAGGCCTCGTGGGACCCAGCCCAACCTTGGGCGCCCAATACTGGGGAAGTATCTTAACGCACTTTGACTGCTACAATGCATGATTTAAGAAGAGCACACGAGGGTTTGACGCAGGCTTTGCGTTTGCCCAGCAAACACTTTAGCGGGAAGACGTGGAGCACATGGAGTACAAGACGACGGCAAAGTTGGTCATTCAAGCGTGCGACAAGGAACTGCCGGGCGTGTTCGGCCACGGCTGCGTCTTGCTGCTGCAGGGCATCGCCCGCGAGCACTCGCTCAACCGCGCCGCCAAGAGCATGGGCATGGCCTATTCCAAAGCGTGGCGTATTGTAAACGAGGCCGAAGGCCAGCTAGGCTGCAAGCTCATCAAACGCGACGGCGCCCGCGGATCCACGCTCACCCCCGCTGGAGAGCGAGCCATAGCGGTCTACGAGGAGCTGCAGACCGACATCAACCAAGTAATTGCCGCAAAGGCCAACGACCTCGTCGCCAGCATAAAAGAATAGCCAATTTAGGACGGGGCCTTATAGCCACACAACCCCTTCTCATAAGTTGCGGTGAAATAGGGACTGTTTATGC
>CABUTL010000246.1 GCA_902494375.1 uncultured Collinsella sp. | reverse complement strand
CGACGAGCCCACGGGCAACCTCGACCCGGCGATTTCGCTGGGCATTATGAAGCTGCTCGAGCGTATTAACCGTACCGGCACCACCGTGATCGTCGCCACGCACGACCGCGAGATGGTCGATAGCATGCACCGTCGCGTGATCGCCCTCGAGGGCGGCCACGTAATCCGCGACCAGGAGAGGGGAGGTTACGGCAACTATGGCACCAACTAACGTGGGCTATTCGCTCAAAGAGGCTATCAGCCACTTCTTCCGTAACTGGACCACCTCGCTCGGCGCCGTCATCACGATCTTCCTTTCGCTGTTTATCATCGGCCTGTTCATTATGGGTTCCGCGATGCTGAACTCCGTGATCGGTACCGTCGAGGATCAGGTTGTCATTAATGCCTTTATTAGCGATGACGCCGATCAGGCAGACGTCCAGGCCTTTGAGGCCGAGCTCAAGACGTGGAGCAACGTCAAGTCCGTGACCTATAAGGATAAGGACGACGCGCTGGCCGAGTATACGAGCAAGATGTCGGGCAACGCCGACGCCACCATGAGCGCGCTCGACGGCCAGAACCCGCTGCCCGCCTCGTTTGCGATTGAGATGGACGATCCGTCTCAGGTCGAGAGCACGGCCAAGAAGCTTAAGAAGAATGCCGACTTCCAAAAGATCGCGGACGACGGCGACGTCAACGCGAGCGTGCTGTACGGCCAGGAGGAAGTGAGCCGCCTGTTCCAGGTGACCAACTACATCCGTATCGCCGCCGTGGTGCTCGTCGGTCTGCTGACCTTTATTGCATTCATCTTTATCAACAACACGATTCGCCTGTCTATTACGGCGCGTCGTCGCGAGATTGCGATTATGCGCCTGGTGGGCGCCAGCAACGGCTTCATTCGCGGGCCGTTCATTACCGAGGGTGTGCTGCAGGCCATTCTGGGCTCGCTGCTTTCCATCGGTGTTTTGGAGTTGCTGCGCAACCTGCTGGTTCCGCGCCTGCAGGAGAGTGTCGGCTGGATGTCGTTTGCGCTGCCGATGCAGTACTATCTGGTGACCTACGCCGCACTGATTCTTGTTGGTGTGCTCATCGGCCTCTTTGGTTCTGCCATTGCCATGCGCCGTTATCTGCGCGTGTAGGCGCTGCGGATATGCCGTCTGCAACGGGTCGTCCCTTTCCAGGGGCGGCCCGTTTTTTGATCCCTAGGGGACGGAGGAAAACGGATCATCGCGGCGCTGGTCTATCTATGTGATCCGTTTTCCTCCGTCCCCTAGGGATCATATGGGTAGACTCTTGGGGTGTAAACGGCTATCGATAGTAAGGAGGCGCCATGGGGCGCAATAACAAACATAAGCGTAGCGCACGCAATAAACGCGGGCCGGTGCGCAGCGAGCGTCGCCCGAGCATGACTGGCCGCGTTCAGCTCCATGAGCACAGCGCTTATGTCGTGACCGACAACGGTGATTACAAGGTCATGGGTCGTGGCAAGCGTGAGATTATGGACGGCGATACCGTGGCCGTAAGCATCAAGGCGGGACCGCGCGGGGATCGTCGCGCCGTGATCGAGGGCGTCATCGAGCGTGCCGCCATCAGCGTGGTGGGTACGTATCAGACGGCCGGTCCGCTTGGTGTGATCGAACCGCTCGATTCGCGTCTCAAAGCCGATTTCTTTGTTTTGCCCGAGGACACTTCGGCGGAGCGCCTGGGCATGCGTCCTGGCGATGTCGTCGTCGCGCGCATTCTGACCTATCCGACGCGCTTGGAGTCGGGCACGGTGACTCTTGAGCGCCGGATCGGCGGTGACGATGCGCCCGATCTGGGCGTCCAATATGTTATGGCGCGCTATGGCTATACCGACAGCTATCCCGAGGCGGCGCTGGCGGAGGCAGAGGCGCTTTCGCTCGATGTGACTGCAGCGCTTAAAGACCCGCTTCGTCGTGACCTGCGCGATCGCTTTGTCATCACCATCGACCCGGTTGATGCGCGCGACTTTGACGATGCCATCTCGCTTGAGCGCACACCCGAGGGCGGCTATAAGCTGGGCGTGCATATCGCCGACGTTTCGCACTATGTTGCCTGGGACGGACATATCGACCTGGAGGCCCGCCATCGCACGACGTCGGTATACCTTGCCGACCGTGTGCTCCCCATGCTGCCCGAGCGCCTGTCTAATGACCTGTGTTCCCTGCGCCCCGATGAGGATCGCTTGGCGTTTACCGTCGACATCGAGCTCGACGCGCAGGGTCGTGTGCGCCATTACGTTCCCTATCCCAGTGTGATTCGCTCGCGTGTGCGTATGGATTACGACGGCGCCGAGGCGCTGCTGGTGCGTGCCGGCGCAGTTGAGTATTCCGTGTTGGAGGGCGCTGCGGAGGATGTCGCTGCGGCTGAAGCCTCGCGCGAGGAAGCGCTTGAGCGTGGGCTTGCGTGCGAGGACACCGCTCGCGGCTGTAACGTTGACCTGGCCGATTTCCTGGTCGCTGCAAACGAACTCGCGGAGCTTCGGCGTCGCATACGTCGCGCACGCGGTTCGGTCGACTTTGATACGGCCGAGATTCGCGCGCTGCTGGACGAGAACGGCGTGCCCGTGCAGATCGTGGCACGCGAACGCTCCTGCGCAACTTCGCTTATCGAGGAGGTAATGCTGCTGGCTAACGAGTGCGTCGCCGAGTGGCTGGCCGACCGCGATATCGAGGCATGCTATCGTGTGCACGATGACCCCAGCCCCGACAGCCTGCACGGTGCTGCTGTGGCGCTGACGCAGCTCGGCATCATCGATGATCGCCGTGCGGCGGGCAT
>CABUTL010000245.1 GCA_902494375.1 uncultured Collinsella sp. | reverse complement strand
TCCGAATTCTACGTCACCGATACCTATTGGCCCGACTTTGATCGTTGGGGCCTTGTCGACGCCATTTTGGCCTATCAGGGCCGTGACCGTAGGTTTGGTGGACTGAGCAAGACCGAGGAGGCTTAATCGTGTCCGATCGTCCCAAGGCAACTGCTCCCAAAGCGCCTGCGCGCAAAGCTGCCACTGCGGGAGCGCCTGCGGCGAAGAGCGGAACCGGTACGTGGCTGGCGGGCTTTATTACCCGTGCCGCCGCCGGTATCGTCTACGCCGTTGTCTTTATCCTGTGCCTGGTTTTGGGTATCGTGCCCACGGCCATCTTTGTTTCTGTCATGAGCGGTCTGTGCTGCTATGAGTTTTTCCGTATGACAAGGCTCGATGGCAAGATGGCTAACGAGCGCATGGGTATCGCTGCCGCCGTACTCTTTCCGCTGTCGGCGTTGGGCGATTCGATGTTGCTGAATGCCCTGCTTTTTGCTCTGATGCTCGCTGTGGGCATTTGGTATGTCTGGTCGCCGCGTACCCGAATCTCTGATGTGGCCGTGACGCTCATGGGTCCCATTTACACTGGCTTTATGCTGTCGGCTATCGTGCTGCTGCGCGATGCCGTGCCCGGTTTTGCCGGCGCCCTGCTTTCGGTGGGCGTTTGCGCGTCCCTTTGGGTCTCCGATTCGTTTGCCTACATCGTGGGCAGCCGTATCGGCAAGCATAAGATGGTTCCCAAGATCTCTCCCAAAAAGAGCTGGGAGGGGTTTGTCGGCGGCATCCTGGGCTCGGTTTTGATTTGGCTCATCCTGTGGGCGACGCACCTCTACAAGCTCAGCCTGCCCTATGCGCTGCTGTGCGGCGTGGTCGTGTCCATTCTGGGCGTTATCGGCGACCTTATCGAGTCGCGCATCAAGCGCGGTGTGGGCGTCAAGGATTCCGGTAACCTTATCCCGGGCCACGGCGGCATGCTCGATCGAAGCGATTCGCTTATCTTCGGCTGCATCACCGCGCAGCTGATGCTGATGATCGGAGGCGTGCTGTAATGTCCTTCCAGACGACGTATGGCCCCGATGGACGTCTCCGTGTTGCCATCCTGGGCTGTACGGGCTCTATCGGCACTCAGGCGCTCGATGTGTGCCGCCAGCATGCCGATCTCCTGCAGGTGACGGCGCTGTCCGTTAACTCCAGTACCTCCGAGCTCGTTGCCGCTGCCCGCGAGTTCTCGGTTCCGGCGGTTGCCGTGGCCGATGTCGCTCATGGCGATGACGCCGTGCTGCAGGAGCTGCCCGAGGGAACGAAGCTTGGCGTTGGCGCGCAAGCGGTTTGCGAGCTCGCGCGTCGCGACGATGTCGACTGCGTGCTCGTCGCTATTGTGGGCGCCGCCGGTCTCGAGGCGAGCCATGCGGCCTTGACCTCAAATAAGCGCCTTGCCCTTGCCAACAAGGAGTCCCTCGTCGTCGGTGGCGACTTGCTTATGCCGTTGGCGCAACCGGGCCAGCTTATTCCAGTCGATTCTGAGCACTCCGCCATCTACCAGTGCTATCTGGGGGAGAACCCACGCGAGGCTCATTGTATTTGGCTCACCTGCTCGGGCGGTCCGTTCTTTGGCCGCACGCGCGACGAGCTCGATCGCGTGACGCGCGCCGATGCCCTCGCACATCCCACGTGGGCCATGGGTGCAAAGATCACCATTGACTCCGCCACCCTCATGAACAAGGGCCTGGAGCGCATTGAGGCCATGCATCTGTTTAATTGCGACCTCGATTTCATTAACGTGGTCGTGCAGCGTCAGTCCAAGATTCACTCTATGGTCGAGTTCGCCGACGGCTCCGTGATGGCGCATCTCGGTGCTTCCGACATGCGTATTCCCATCCAGTTCGCGTTCTCGTATCCCGAGCGTTGGGATACCCCGGCGCCTCGTATCGATTTTCGCGAGCTGGGGCAGCTCACGTTTGATGCTGCCGACATGGATACCTTCCGCTGTCTGGCACTGGCCGAGCGTGCCGGCAAGACGGGTGGCACCATGCCGTGCGTGCTCAATGCCGCCAACGAAGTTGCTGTCGATGCCTTCCTGCACGATGGCTGCAGCTTTACCGATATCGATCGCATTGTGGAATCCTGCATGGATGCCCACGATACGCAGGTTGTCGATTCGTTTGAGCAGCTTCGCGACATCGATGCGTGGGCGCGTGAAAAGGCTGCGCAGGTGCTCGTCGCAACCCGTTCCTAACCCATAAGGATTGCTTTTTCGTTTTATGGATACTGTTCTGAGCGTTCTCTCATCGGTCTTCTGGGGCCTGCTGATGCTTTCCGTCCTCGTGTTTTTGCACGAGGGCGGCCACTTTTTGGCGGCGCGTGCCTGCGGCGTCCGTGTGACCGAGTTCTTTTTGGGTCTGCCGTGCCGCTTTGACATCCATTACACGTCGCGTCGCATTGGAACCAAGTTTGGCGTGACGCCGCTGCTGCTGGGTGGCTACGCTGCCATCTGCGGTATGGATCCGACCGATGTCTCGTGCGCCGATCGCGTGCTCGCGGCGATTTATCGTCATGGTCGCGTTTCGGTTGCAGACCTTTCCGTCGAGCTGGAGCTGCCCGAGGAGGATGTGCTCGAGGCATGCGCCTTGCTTTTGGGCTGGGGTTCCATTGCGCCTTGGTACGAGGAAGGGGAGAAGCCCTCACCGAGCTATTACCCCACCAAGTATCAGACGCTGCCGCGCGATGAGGCGGGCTACACCACCTTTGACGGGCGTCGGTTTGATCGCGAGCATGCGACCGCTGAGGGCGACGTATGGGAG
>CABUTL010000244.1 GCA_902494375.1 uncultured Collinsella sp. | reverse complement strand
GTATCGAGCAAAGCCCCAAACCGCTCCCATAGCGGTTACGGGGGCGCCCGCTGCCTGGTAGGGCCACTGGGTTGTGGCCTTGATCTCGCTGCAAGCGGATAAAGGCTGATATTGTCAACGCGAGGGGCTCATTCTTTTTGATGAGCCTCTTTTTCTGTTATGGGGGACTTTGGGTTATGGCTAAGCGTTCTGGGTCGTATGTCGTTCCTTTCTCGTTTGAGCTGCTTTCGTTTGATGAGGCTGTGGGGCTTGCTGCTGATACGGGACGGATTTCTGGGGATGCTGGTCCTCTGCTTGAGACGGTTGTCGATATGCTCGATGAGCTGGGGCGTCCGGACGAGTATTTCGATTGCATTCAGGTTGCCGGCACCAATGGCAAGACTTCGACTACGCGTTTTTCGGCTGCCATTCTTCGCGGTGAGGGGCTCAAGACCGCGCTGTATACGTCGCCGCAGCTGGTGCGCTATCCCGAGCGCATGGAGGTTGACGGGCGCGTTGTGAGCGACGAGGCGTTTGCCCGTGGCGTTTCGGCAGCTGTCGAGGCGGGACATCGCGTGAATGCCCGTCGTGTGGCGGCGGGGGAGCGCGCCTATACCATTACTCCGTTTGACCTGCTGACGGCCGCCGCACTTGTGGTGTTTGCCGAGGCCGCGGTGGATGTTGCCGTGCTCGAGGTTGGCATGGGCGGTCGTTGGGACGCCACGAGTGCGACTGATCCCGTCGCCGTTGCCATTACGGGTATTGGGCTCGATCACACTCGTATTTTGGGCGATACGCTCGAGGCCATTGCGGGGGAGAAGGCTGCGGTTATTAAGCCTGGGCGTCTGGTTGTTTTGGGCGAGGGCACGCATGAGGCGAGCGTTCAGCGCGTGATGGATGCCCGCTGCCGCGAGTGCGGCATCGTGCCGCTCGTGGTAAGTCACGCTACGACTAAGGTGCCGGCGCATGTGGGCGACACGGTTGAGTTTAGCTGCACCACGCCGCGTGCGATCTATACGTCGAGTATGGTCAAGCCGGCATATCAGCCGCAGAATGCCGCGTGTTCGATTATGCTGTGCGAGGGCTATCTGGGCCGCGAGCTCGACCACGAGTCGCTCGACGCTTCTCTTATGGGCTGCCCCACGCCGGGTCGCTTTGATGTGCTGGGAACCGATCCGCTCAAGCTGATCGACGCCTGCCACAACCCCCAGAGCTGCGAGAACTTTGTAGGCGCGCTGGATGAGATCGATCCGTGCGTGGAGAATCGCCCCACGCTGCTATGCGCCGCGCTGGCAGACAAGGACGTGGCGGGCATCGTCGACGTCCTGATTCCGGCCTTTCCGCGCGTAGTCGTGACCCAGACCGATTCCGACCGCGCCCTGCCGGCTGAGGAGCTCGCTGCCCTCGTTGATGCCGATAAGCTCGTGGGCGTATACCCGAGCGTGTCCGAGGCCCTCGCTGCCTTTGATGCCGCGGGCGAGTCCTTCGTAGCAGCCGGCACTATCACCTTAGCCGGCGAAGTAGCCGGCCTGCTGCGCTAATCCCGTCCCCTCATCAGTTGCGGTGAAATGCGGACTGTTTTACAAGCCAGAAGCCTCAAACAGTCCGTATATCACCGCAACTCAAAAGCAGTCAATTTGGGACGGGGCTTTTTTAGCTGCCCTGTGCCCCGAGTTGACTCGCTCGCCACGAAATAGGCCTATCTACTACGTTTGACCGGTTACCCTCGACCATGCCGAGAATCGCGAAATTAAAACCGCAGGTAGACGGCTTGCGGATATTGCGAAAAGCCGGTTATGGTCGACCCGTGCGGGTTAAACGTAGTAGATAGGCCGTTTTTGTGGCGAAGCATTGGCAGGATGTGGCAAAGGGCTGCCCCTTTGCCACATTGCCTAGTCTAGGCGGACTGGGTCGTGGGGGTAGGTGTTGAGAATCTCGACGCCGGACTCGGTGACGAGGGCCAGGTCCTCGATGCGGACGCCGGTGCGGCCGGGGAGGTAGATGCCCGGTTCGATGGAGAACGTCATGCCCGGCTCCACGACTTGCTCGTTGACCAGCGATACGTCGCCCGGTTCATGGTCTTGCAGACCGATCGAGTGACCCAGGCGATGCGTAAAGTACTTGCCGTAGCCAGCGTCCTCAATCACGTCGCGCGCAGCACGGTCCAGGTCGCACATGCGCACGCCCGGTGCGATGAGCGCCTCGGCGGTCTCGTTGGCACGGCGCACGATGTCGTAGATGCGCGCCGTCTCCTCGTCCGGCTCGCCCCAAAAGAACGTGCGCGTCATGTCCGAGCAGTAGTTGCGATGGCGCCCGCCAATGTCGAACAGCACTACGTCGCCGCGCTTGAGTACCGTA
Source organism: uncultured Collinsella sp. (assembly GCA_902494375.1). Lineage (GTDB taxonomy): Bacteria > Actinomycetota > Coriobacteriia > Coriobacteriales > Coriobacteriaceae > Collinsella. Next base: position 461 of record CABUTL010000244.1, on the reverse strand, counting down.
TCGTCGGGCTCGTGGTGCGGGTCGCCGGCGTTGGCGCCAAAGCTCATGATCGGCGGAAAGCTAAAGCCCTCGCAGCCGTTCTTGCGGTACAGACCGAGCATCTTGTCGGCAATTTCGCGCTCCGTTACACCCTCGTGGACGAGCTTGATGGCGTCGGTCATCACGGCGTCGTTAGCGACCGAGGACACGCGCATAAGCTCCTGCTCGGCGGCATCCTTGCAGGAGCGTGCGGCGGTGACGGCAAAGTCGCCTAGGAAGAACTCGTTCGCGGCGTGACGCTCCATGAGGGGCATCAAAAAGCCGGAACGCATGACGGTGTCGATGCCGAGTGGTTTGTTCGAATCGACCTCGCGAACGATGGCGTCGGCCACGACGTCAGTATCGTTGTGGTAGGCAACGCGCGCATTATCATACTCGGGCAGCTGATGCAGTGCGTTGACTAGGATCACCGGCTCGGCGCC
>CABUTL010000243.1 GCA_902494375.1 uncultured Collinsella sp. | reverse complement strand
CGGGCTTACCCTCGGCATCGATCAACGCCAGGGACTTGCGCGTGCCGTTCTCGGGGAAGCCGAAGAACTTGGCGACGGCCTCGATAGTGCCCATGCCCGGAGTCTCGACCTTGGTGAGCGTACCGTCGCCGGGGCCCTCAGTCACGACGACCTTGGTGCTTGCCGCCTCGTCATCGGCAGCAAAGCCGCAATCGTCGCAGTAGACCAGCGAAGCCTCGCCGGCGTCGGCCAAAGCCATGTACTCGACGGAGGTATCGCCACCGATCTCGCCGGAGTCGGCAACGACGGGCAGGGCCTTGATGTAGCAGCGCTCGCAGATGTTAGCGTAGGCCTGCTTCATCTTGTCGTACTCCTCCTGCAGGCTCTCCTGCGTGGCGGAGAAGCTGTAGGCGTCCTTCATGATGAACTCACGACCGCGCATCAGACCAAAGCGGGGGCGGAACTCATCGCGGAACTTATCCTGGATGTGATAGAGGTTGACGGGCAGCTGCTTATAAGAGCGCAGTTCATTGCGCACCAGGGCGGTGACAGTCTCCTCGTGGGTGGGGCCCAGCACGAACTCACGGCCGTGACGGTCATCAAAGCGCACGAGCTCTTTGCCATAGGCGTCGATGCGGCCGGACTCGCGCCACAGCTCAGCGTCGACCATAATGGGCATCATGAGCTCCTGGGCACCGGCGGCATCCATTTCGTCGCGCACGATGTTCTCGATCTTGCGGATCGAGCGCCATGCGAGCGGCAGATAGGAATACAGGCCGGCGGCCTCCTTGCGGATCATGCCGGCGCGAAGCAGCAGACGGTGGCTCGCAAGCTCGGCGTCCGCCGGATCCTCTTTGAGCGTCGGCGCGTAAAGCTTAGACATATACATTGCTCGAGTCATTTATTTCTCCTCAATAAGCTTGTCGACCTCGACCATGAGCGCGTCGACAATTTGATCCTCAGCTACTTTACCAATGATCTGGCCATGCGAAAAGAGCAGGCCCTGACCTCGTCCGCAGGCAACTCCCAAGTCGGCATCAGAAGCCTCGCCGGGGCCATTAACGGCACATCCCATCACGGCGATCGAAAGCGGCGCGGAGTAGTTCTTGAGCCGTTCGGTGACCTCCTCGGCAATGGGAATGAGGTTGACCTGGCAACGAGCGCACGTGGGGCACGAGACGATCTCGGGACCACGACGACGCAGGCCCAGGGACTGCAGAATGCCCCAAGCGACCGGCGGCTCCTCAACCGGATCGGCCGTGAGCGAGACGCGCATGGTGTCACCGATACCCTCAGACAGCAGGATACCAAGGCCCACCGAGCTCTTGATGGTGCCCTGCAGCTTGGTACCTGCCTCGGTTACGCCCAGGTGAAGCGGAACGTGGGGAATCTCACGCGACAGGGCTCGATAGGTATCGAGCGTCGTATGCACGCTATGGGCCTTGGCGGAAAGAACGATGTTGGTGAAACCGCGGTCCTCAAAATGCTTGACGAAGCGCTCGCTCGACATCACGAGCTTTTCGGGCTGCGTAAGATCGTCGCGCTCGGCAATATCCTGCTCGAGCGAGCCGGCGTTCACGCCGATGCGAATCGCGCACCCAGCAGTGCCCGCAGCATCGATCACAGCATCGACCTTGGCCCAATCGCCGATGTTGCCAGGATTGATGCGCAGCTTGGCAGCACCGGCCTCAACGGCACCAATGGCGAGCTTATGGTTAAAGTGGATATCGGCGACAATCGGCACCGGAGACTCGGCACAGATGGTGCGGAAACCCTCAAGCGCGGCCTCGGTGGGCACGCTCACGCGCACGATATCGCAGCCAGCCTGCGCCAACGCGCACACTTGCGCAAGTGTTGCCTGGGCATCAGCGGTATCGGTGCAGGTCATGGACTGAACCACGACCGGAGCGCCACCACCGATCTGCACGCCGCCCACATGCACGGGGCGCGTCAACTCGCGAGGCAAAGGATGGGATAAAGACAATCCAAACACTCCCCTACAGAATAAATCGAAGGATGTCGGAACGAAGCATATAGACAAACAACAGCGCAAAGAGCGCGATGCCCACATAGCTCACAATCGTCTGGACCTTGAGCGGAAGCTCGCGGCCCACAATCTTTTGAATGATCTCGATGACCAGCTTGCCGCCATCGAGCGGTGGGATGGGCAGCAGGTTCATAAAGCCAAGCGAGAACGAAATGAGGGCGGCAAACGAGAGGAACGTGGCAGGACCGGCAGCAGCAGCCTGTGAGGACATAACGCTAATACCCACGATCGAAGAGGACTGGTCGAGAATCTCCATCGTGTGCTGCGGCTGGAGCAGGCGCATCACGCCCTCCGCTGTCTGCGCGACATAGGAGAACGACAGGCGAGCCGACGTGATGGGGTCCAAACGGACCACCTGCGTAGAGGCGTACACACCTAGGCGCTCGTCCTCTTTGAGTGCAACCGTGGTCGAATGCTGCTTGCCATCACGCTCGTACTCGATGGCGATATCGTCCTTACCGGCAGCCTTGCCGATGGCGTCGTAAACGTCTATCCAGGTAGAGCACGATACTCCGTCGACCGAAAGGATCGCGTCACCGCCCTCGATTCCCGCCGCGGCGGCAATCGAGCCTTCGTCAACCTGACCGATCACATTGGTATCCAACGGCACCGCGACACCTGCGATGGAATAGATGCTCATAAGGAGCAAAAAGCCCGTCAGGATATTGACGACAATGCCCGCGAGCAACATAAAGGCTCGCTTGAGAAAGCCTTGGCCCAAATAGGTGTGCGAGCGCTCGCGTGCGAGGAATTCAGCCTCGCCGCACGGCAGCTCCCAT
>CABUTL010000242.1 GCA_902494375.1 uncultured Collinsella sp. | reverse complement strand
GGCAGGTTCTGGGCATTGACCGACCCCGTCACCAAAAAGATGTCCGCATGCTTGGGGTTGCCGGTGTTGACCACGCCAAAGCGCTCCGCATCGAACAGCGGCGTGAGCGAGGCCAACACCTCAATATCGCATCCGTTGCAGCTCGAGCCGTCGTAATGAATAACCCACGGCGAGCGCGACATTTTATGATCCATGGATGCCGCCTCCTAAATAAACACGTCGACGAGGATGGGCATAAGGTTGAGCAGGCCAAACACCAGCGCCACGCCCCATCCGAGCCTAAAGCAGCTGCGCCAGGTGCTGCGTGCGAAGGTGTTGTCGATCAGCACCTCGACAAAATACGTCGCGGCCATCACGACCAGGGCTACGACCCAGCTCACCGGGTTGTCCCAAACAAAGAACATGCCCACCCACATCAAAAACAGCACGGTCTCGCACCAGTGCATAAGGGTCATCTTGGCCAGCGTGCCGCCGCTCATCTCGGTGGCGACGCCCTGGACGATCTCCTGATGCGCGTGATGCGAGTACGAAAGGTCAAACGGCGACTTGCGCAGCTTGATGGTAAGCACCGCGAGCAGCGCGAGGAAAATAGGCGCGCTGTACACGATGATGGGGGCCGACTGCCCCGTCACGGCGATGGAATCGAAGCTATCGGTAGCAAGGTACAGGCCCACGCTCATCAGCAGAACGGCGGGCTCGTAACTCATAACCTGCAGCAACTCACGATCGGCGCCGACCTGGGCAAACGGGCTTTGCGTCGAGGCGGACGCCAACACCACAAAGATCGCGGCGAGCGTCACCATAAAAGCGCACAGCAGCGTGTTGGAACCCGACACAAAGATGCCGCCGCCCACCACGGTAAAGATGAGCGCACACGCCATGTAGGTATCGTCCATGGTGTTTACGCTGGCAGGGGCCTTGCGCAGCAGCTTGGCAACGTCGTAGAAGGGCTGCAGCAGGCGCGGGCCCACGCGGCCCTGCATGCGAGCCGAAAGCTTACGGTCAAGACCGTCGATCAGGCCGCCCACAAGCGGCGCCAGCAGGGCAAACACCACGGTACCAATAAAGATGCCCACGACGCCCGAACCTTCAAAATACTTGCCGCGCAGCACCGAGGGCGCGCTCATGGCAAGCCGCTCGGGCCCAATCCACGCGCAGCACAGCAGCGCAAACAAGATGATGCTGCAGCACACGACGCTACCCACGGGGCTAATACGCTTCTCGCCAAGGGCGTCCTCCGAGTACCAATTGCGCTTTTCGGCCTTCACCTCGCGTCCCATCGAGCCGCGGAAATGGCGATATTTGTCGGTTCCCACACCCGAAAGATATACGTTTACGTGCGGTTTGTTGCTCACGCGGAATGAAGTCAGCAGCACCACGGCGATAAACGCCACGATAACCACCATCAGATACATGGCGTCCTTGCCAATAACGTACGGCACGCGGCCAAACACCATGGCCAAGTAAGGCGACACCAGACCGCTCGAGATAATCGGGAAGGCCACGCAGCACAGAATCAGCAGCGCGGCGATGGTGTTGAGGGCCATCCATTCGGTCTTATGGACATTGACCTCAACGTTTTGAGCCGTGGGGTCGACGCCCGAAAGCTTGGCAAGCCACTTGCCCCAGAAGTAAAACGTCGCGGCCGAGCCAAAGGCAAGCACCATGATCATGAGCACGTTGCCGGTCTGCGCAAACGCCACCAGGGCGCCCCACTTGGACACGAGCATGCCAAACGGCGCCACAAACATGCCCATGATGCCCAGCATCATCAGGCGCGTCAGGTGCGGCATGCGGCTGAACATACCGTCCATGTCCTCGATATTGCGGCTGCCGATATGATGCTCGGCGGTGCCCACGCACAGGAACAGCAGCGATTTGGCCACCGTGTGGAACAGGATCAGGAAGATGGCCGCCCATACGGCCTCGGGCGCGCCGACACCCAAGCAGGCACTGATGAGGCCCAAGTTGGAAATGGTGGAGTACGCGAGCACACGCTTGGCGTTGCTCTGCGAGATGGCCATGAGGGCAGCGAGCAAAAACGTGATGGCACCCACACTCGTGACCATAAAGCCGGTCACGGGATAGATGGCATAGAGCGGGCTCAGCTTGACCATTAGGAACACGCCGGCTTTGACCATGGTGGACGAATGCAGCAGGGCGCTCGTGGGCGTGGGGGCAACCATGGCACCGAGCAGCCAAGTGTGGAACGGCATCTGTGCGGCCTTGGTGAGCGCGGCGAGCGACAGCAACAGGACCGGCATGACCAGCAACGCGGATTGCGCGGTTCCGGCGCCGGAAAGCTCGATCATGCCCGAGATGGTCAGCGGCATGCCGTTGACGTGCAGGAACATGAGTCCAGCCAAAAACGCGATACCGCCCAGCATGTTGAGGATGATCTGGGTAAAGGCGTTCTTGATGGCCTCGGGCGTGCGCGTGTAGCCAATCATGAGGAACGAGCACACGGTGGTGATTTCCCAGCCGCAGAACAGCCACTCAAGGTTGTCACTCGTCACGATGACGAACATGGCCGAGAGGAACAGGAACATAAGCGCCAGGAACTGCGGGCGTCGGTCGGGCGCGGTCTGCCCGCGCAGCGCGGCCTCGTGCTCGTCATGGGCCTGGAAATCCTTCATGTAGCCCAGGGCATATACACAGATTAGGCTGCCGACGATGCCGACGGCGAGGACCATGATCACGCCCATGTAATCCAGGTAGAGCGGCGTTGCGGTGACAGCCTCGGCCGCAGGCAGCGTCATGACAGCAAAGGTAACGGAGCCCACCAACTGGACTATGCCGAGCACCGTG
>CABUTL010000241.1 GCA_902494375.1 uncultured Collinsella sp. | reverse complement strand
GATTCAGGGCTACGTGAACATGCTCGACCGCTGGGGTAAGGACGACCCGGACGTGCTGGCGGAATCCATCGCGTCCCTTAAAGCCGAAAGCGAGCACATGCAAGAGCTTGTGGAGCAGCTGCTGTTTTTGGCACGCGGCGATGCCGGGCGCACGGTCCTGCGGCGTGCGCATACCAACTTGGCTGCACTGGTCAGCGAGGTATGCGAAGAATCGCAGATGATCGATACCGAGCACACGTATCGGCTGGCTTCTGACGCTGCGCTTGCCAGCGACCCGCGCTGCGACGCGCCCGTCGACGTGGCGCTCGTGAAGCAGGCTCTGCGCGTGATCGTGCAAAACGCCGCCAAGTACTCGGATGCGGGAACGACCGTCACATTTGGCATAACGCCAGATGCGGGCGCGGGCACGATCGACATAAGTGTTGAGGACGAGGGCATCGGCATGAACCAGGAATCCGCAGCTCACGCGTTCGAGCGGTTCTACCGTGCCGACAACGCGCGCGATGCCGGCGCACAGGGTTCGGGTCTGGGGCTTGCGATCGCCAAGTGGATCGTCGACAGCCACGGCGGCGTCATCGGTGTGACCTCGGTCGAAGGGGTCGGCAGCCGCTTTACGATTCGCCTGCCACGATAGGAAGCCCCTCGGCATAAATAAAGGGATAGGGCCACGCGACCCTATCCCTTTTTGCCAGCTATGGCAGCTTGTGCGCTACTCGCGGCACAGGTGCACGGCGAAACCGGCGAACTCGCGCTTAAAGTACACGAGCTTGGTACCACCGTCGGGCAGCAGCGCGCGCGACTCTTCGTTGACCTCGAGCCCGCGCTCGGCAAACCACTTCTCAGCTGCATCGATGTCGTTAACGGCAAAGCCGATGTGGCCCTTGGTGCCACGACCGTTCTGCTTCATGATCTCGACCAGCGAATCGTTGAAGTACGAAACCGGGGTCTCGATGACGGGCAGGCCCATCATCGTCGAGAACAGCTCCGCGATCTCCAGGGCGTCTGCCGGGTCGGTGGCGTTAATGCCCACATGGGCAACGCGCATGCCAAAGAGCTCGACCGGATTGGCGTTCTGCTCATTCATACAGTCAGCGCCTACTGAGCCATGACGTCGAGAACGGCCTTCTCGGCAGCGACGCGGTTCATGCCAGTCATGAAGGGCACGCCGCTCACGTACGGGCAGGTGAGGCCCTCGGGGGCAACGGTGGTGGCGATCAGCAGGTCGGCGCCCTCGTCGCAGTAATCCTTGGCCTCGGAGATGGCGCACTGCACGATCTCGTACTTGTCGGCATAACCGTTGGCGTCGAGCAGAGTAGCGACCTTCTGGGCAACGAGCGTGGAAGTAGCAGCGCCAGCACCGCAAGCCAAAACGATCTTCTTCATAGGTAATGTCTCCCTTCATGGTTTACTTTAGGTAAGTGTACCGCAGCGAGCGATGGCACTCGGCCTCGATGAGCTTTTATGCCAGTTTGCTTGCGCGCTGCGTATAATACATCTAGTACGTGTTGTCATACCGCTCGCTTTATGAGCGACTAAGGACCCTAATATGCCCGATTCCCGCACCCTCTGGACCGCCGTCGTTATCATCTGCATCGCCGTGTCGGTGTTCTTTAGCGTCAAAAAACGCACCACGTTTAAGCGCCTGCAGCAGCTTATGGCTGCCAAGCAGTGGGACGAGTTCGATCGTTTGCTCGACGGCAAACTCACCAGCATGCTGTACCCGCGCTACAACCGCGACTACCTGCGTCTGAACTCCTATCTGCTGCGCGAGGACCACGAGCGCGCCAGCGAGATGTTCGACCTACTGCTGGGACTCAACCTCCCCAAGATGCAGCGCGTCGACTTGGTGATTAAGGCCTTTAACTACTATGTTGGCCAGGAGGACCGCAAAAAGTCCAAAGAGCTGTTGCACGAGATCAAGGGCTTTGAGGGCGGTCAGGCCGAGGCAGTTGCGCACGAGTGTCAGCTGATGTACGACACGATGATCCTCAAGCGCCACAACGACATTCCCGAGCTGGAGCGCATGCTCGAGGATGTCGGCGACGACCCGGTCAAGCGCTGCCGCTTGGAGTACCTGCTAGCCCTGCAGTACCAGAACAAGGGCGACGAAGCCAAGTTCCAGGAGTTCCTGGAGAAGTCGGGCCAACACTCGATGGCCGTCAACGCGTAACGGACGGCTTGTGCTAGACTTCTAGTCTCACGGGGGCGTGGCGGAATTGGCATACGCAGGAGACTTAAAATCTCTCGCCGCAAGGATTGTGGGTTCGAGTCCCACCGCCCCTACCATATGGAGCTTTCGAGCCCGTGTTCCTCAGGGATGCGGGCTCGCTTCTTTTAGATGCCGGTGAGACTCGAACCCGCGAGGGGGCGAGCGTTAAGCGGACGCGCAGCGTCCGTAGCGAGCCGGCGAGGGCGCCGACAGGCGGCCGAAGCCGGTGCGTATTTGCGCAGCAAATGCGCGGACGTCCCACCGCCCCTACCATATGGAGCTTTCGAGCCTGTGTCCCCAAGGGATGCGGGCTCGTTTCTTTTACACGCCGGCAGGGCTCTAAGTTGCGGTGGAATAGATCCTGTTTATACCGTTTACCAGCTTATTTAGGAACTATTTCACCGCAACTCAGAGGAAGACGGTTAAAGAGCACTCAGGCTCGGGGTCCAGCCGATGGTGGGGGTCGCGCCGTCGAGAGTCTCGTTGATGGTGGCGGCCATGCCGGCGAGTAGGCTGTTCTCGCTTACGGTGAGCGTCTTGTAGCCGCCGGCACGCATGAGTTCGCGGATCACCACGGCGCCAGCCAAGATCACGCCCGCGCGTTTGGGCTG
>CABUTL010000240.1 GCA_902494375.1 uncultured Collinsella sp. | reverse complement strand
GAAATCAAGGACGCCATCATCCAGACGCCTGCAGGCGGCAAAGTCATTGACTATCGCAACAAGGAAGAGCTCAGCGACGGCATCTCCTACGAGGCAGGGCAGACCATCGGCACGGGCGACGCCACGATCGACTCCCCCTACGATGCAGCCGTCGCCAAGAGCACGCTCATCGCGCCTCCCGAGGAGACCAGGCCCGAGGAGGAGCCCGGCGAGACCAAGCCCAAGGGTTCCAAGTCCGAGGGCACGAAGACGACCAAGACCGTTGCAGTTGCAGCCACGGGAGCCAAGATCGCCGGCAAACTCGCAGCAACCGGCGACGCCTCGAGCGCAGCCATCGTGGCAGCCGCCCTTGCAGGAACAGCCGCCATCGCCGCGGGCGCCGTGGTGAGCCGCAAGCGCTCGTAAACACTTTTTCGCACGGGACGGGTGGATCGCGGCCCTTGCCTTCCTCGTCTACTTCTTCGTAGCGTAAGGGCAAGGCTGCAAAAGCTGAACAATAAAGCGCGGAGTCGCCATGCGGCCCCGCGCTTTTCTTTTAGCGCCGGTCCCTGCGCCGGCGTGCGGCCTATTTCTCCCCTATTTTGGCCATTTTGCCCTCCAAACGGCACTACCGCCGGCAACATCCAGCAGATACGCTGAATCTAGTCGTATAGGCCCTATGAGAACGGGAGCAACCATGGCAGCCTTGTTCACGACCCCCAAACGCAATGACACTACCGCCGGAACCCATGTTGCCGAACCCGACGTTCGCCGTCGCATAGGACTCGCGCACGGCAGCTGGCGCCGCGTGACGCGCCGCATCGTCGCGGGCGCCGTGTGCGCGCTCACGGTGAGCTCGCTGCTCATACCGAGCGTCTCGCTCGCAGCGGAATGGGTCAAGGTCGGCGGCAACAAGTACAACACCGCGGCGAGCGACGAGGCCGGTACCTGGTCGTGGGACGGCGCCGACGACTTGAAGCTCAACAACTATAACGGCGGCGAGATCCAGGCCGCAGGCAAGCTCAACGTGAATTACTCGGGAACCAACATCGTCACTGCCGAATGGATCGAAAGCATCAACGTTTCTCATGGCACTAACGAGAATGCCGAGCTCAATATCCAAGGCGACGAGGGCGGCACGCTCAGCGTGACATCTACTGAGGATGCTATCCTCTCCACGGGTAATATCAACATCGACGGAGCCGGATCCGTCAACGCCACGAGCACTGGGTTTGATGCCATCAATGCCGGAGGTGATCTCGCTATCAAAGGTTCGGGCAACGTCAACGCCACGGGTGCATCGGATGGTATCAGGGCAAACGGCAATATCACGATTGACGACAGCGGAGCCGTCACCGCCAGGGCTACCAAGGACAAGGGTATTGGAGCCGACAAGAACCTCACCATCAAGGGTGGCGGGACGGTCGAGGCAAGCTCAGCCGATGGTGAGGCCCTTTGGAGCGGCGGCAATATCAACATCTCGGACGGCAGCCAGGCCAAGGCAAGCTCCGAGAAAGACGCTGCCGTCGAGGCCAAGGGCAGCCTCGCAGCCACAAACGCCTCCCTCAACGTAAACGGTGTTGAATATGGCGTCTATGCCCACAAGGGCATCACCCTCGATCATGCAAACGTGACGGTCCGTGCAAGTAAAGGCAGATACGGTGGCGCCAACGCCCTCTTCACCTACCAGGACGACATCGTCGTCAAGAACGGCTCCACCGTGGACGCGTTTGCGGAAGGCGAGGTTTCGGCTGCATTCTCCACCAGAAACGATCGACCCAACGAGAAGGGCGGCCACATCTACATCAGCGACTCCGTTGTCAAGGCCATAGCCCGCTATGTCGAGAACGGCGACGGCCCCATCCCCTACAGCGAAAACCAAGATGGCGAGACGAGGCGCGAACCCCAAGGCGAGAACATCGGCATCATCGCCCAGACCAGCGAGGGCGTCACACCCGCAGTCATCTCGATCATCCGCAGCAAGGTAACGGCCGAAGGAGATACAGCGGCAATCTTTGCCCGTGCCATGAGCGCTGACGGCAAGACAATCGGCACCATCAAGATTGAGAACGCCGCCATCCAGACGCCCGAAGGCGGCAAGGTCATTGACTATCGCAAGCTCCGTGACGGCATCTACGAGGCAGGCCAAGCCATCGGCACGGGCGACGCCACGGTCGACTCCCTCTATATCAAAGCAGTCGCCAAAAGTACGACCATCGCACCTCCCGAGGTAGCCAAGCCGGAAGACCCCAAGCCCGACGAGACCAAGCCCGCAGAAAGCAAGCCCGCGGAGTCCAAGCAGAACCCCAAGCCTGAGGGCTCAAAGCCGACCAAGGCCGTTGCGGCTTCAACCACGAAAGCCAAGACTACCGGCGTGCTCGCGGCAACCGGCGACACCTCGGGTGCGGCCATCGTGGCAACCGTCCTTGCGGGAACAGCCGCTATCGCCGCAGGCACCATGGCGAGCCGTAAGCGTTCTTAGACGCCTCTGCGCACATGGCAGCTCCCGCGAAGGCCCCGAGCCCGAGAACCGTTTAACGACGCCATCGCCGAGCTCCCCTCCGGCGGTGGCGTTTTCCTGTTCGCACTCGCGCGGTGCGCATGCGATTGTTCTTAATGCAGCCCAACCTGTATGTGCCAGCGTGCGACAATTGGGACCGTCGATATCACAACGCTGAGAGAAGCAGGCCATGGAAGCGCATCGAAAGCAGATAACCGTCTATTCGAATCATGCGGAAAGCGTACCTGTCATCTACCTCCCCGTAGTCATGGGCGACGGCAGCGAGGTCTACAACCGTTGTCTTGAGCTCGGCTGCCCGCCATTCACCCTCGTCGCCATTGGCGGGCTCGATTGGAATCGCGAGCT
>CABUTL010000239.1 GCA_902494375.1 uncultured Collinsella sp. | reverse complement strand
TTGCGGGGCGTGTTCCCATTTTGTTTTCGTCCCGCTCGTTTTGTGAAACACGGCTAACTTTTAGGCAAAGTAGTAAGACATGGGCAACTTTTGCGGTAAAGTAAGCCGTGGAAAGTATCCAAAGGCTAACTAGCAATCATCGCGAAAGGCGGCCCATGGCCCTACGTGAATCCGGAGAAGACTATCTCGAATCGATCTACGTTCTGTCGGAACGCCAGGGCATCGTGCGCTCGATCGACGTTGCGGAGTACCTCGGCGTAACCAAGGCGAGCGTTTCCAAGGCCATGGCGACGCTGGAAAGCAACGGCTATGTCGAAATGGGCAAGCGCGACGTTCATCTGACGGAGCGTGGTCTGGAGGTCGCTCGCCAAATGTGGGAGCGTCACTGCTTTTTCGTGGGGCTGCTGGAGGATGCGGGTGTTTCGGCTGAGGTCGCGTCGCAAGAGGGCTGCCACATGGAGCACTGCCTGAGCGAGGAAAGCTTCGAGAAACTGAGGGCGATGCTGAACCGGGGCGAGGCGACGGGCCAAGCGGCGGAATCCTAACGAACCCCCAGTAGCGCGGAGTTCGCGCAAAGCGCGAACCAGCGACCGGGACCAGCGGTCCTTTCGGCCAAGTCCATTTCAGCAAAGGAACCCCGCCAGCAAGCGATGCCCAAGAACTGCCACCTACGTCACCGCAGGCCGGGGCCGGGTTTGGTTTTGAAAACACTCCACAGCGCGAGGCCCGCCTTTCCGTTGCTCCGCAGGAGCAGGAAAGACGGGCCTCATGCGCGAGGACGTTTTCAAAACCAAGCCCGGTCCCGGCCGGACAGCCCACGAACGCTACAGGTTCTTGACACCCATCGCGCGCATGGCATTCAGGATGGCGATAATCGCCACGCCCACGTCGCCGAACACAGCAAGCCACATGTTGGCGATGCCCAGTGCCGCAAGCACCAGAATCAGCAACTTAATGCCCAGCGCAAAGATGATGTTCTGCCAAACAATCGACATGGTCTTGCGCGCCACGCGGATCGCGCGGGAGATGTTGGACGGCTTGTCATCCATGAGCACGACGTCCGCCGCCTCAATTGCGGCGTCCGAGCCCATAGCGCCCATGGCGATGCCAACGTCTGCGCGGGTAAGCACGGGTGCGTCGTTGATACCGTCGCCTACAAAGGCGAGCTTGCCCTTGCCCGATTCTGCTGCAAGCAGCGCCTCGACACGCTCGACCTTATCACCCGGTAACAGCTGCGCGTGGAACTCGTCGAGACCGAGTTGCTTGGCTACAGACGCCGCAACCTCCTCACGGTCGCCCGTGAGCATGACGGTGCGCTTGACGCCGGCGGCGTGCAGGTCGCGAATCGTTTGCTCGGCATCGGTCTTTATGGTGTCGGCAATTACGATGTGGCCGGCGTACGTATCATCGACCAGCACGTGGAGGATGGTGCCGACGATCTCGCAATTGGGCGCTTCGATACCGGCCACAGCAAGCATCTTGGCATTGCCGACGATGACGCGCTTGCCGTCGATAATCGCCGTCACGCCATGGCCCGCGTCATTGGTGGAGTCGCTTACGCGTTTGGGATCGAGCTCGCCCTGGAAGGCGGTGCGTACCGACTGCGCGATGGGATGGTCGGAGAATGACTCGGCAAGAGCCGCGACTTCGAGCAGCGACTGCTCGGTATAGCCTGCCTCGGGGTGTACCGCCACGACCGAAAACGTGCCGTTGGTGAGCGTGCCGGTCTTGTCAAAGACGACGGTGTCCACATCCGCGAGCGTCTCGAGGTAGTTAGAGCCCTTGATGAGGACGCCCAGCTTGGATGCGCCACCGATGCCGCCAAAAAAGCTGAGCGGCACGCTGATCACGAGCGCGCATGGGCAACTGACGACGAGGAAGGTCAGGCCGCGCAGGATCCAGTCGGACCAGGCGCCGGTGACCAAGCCACCGCCGAGCGCGAGTACCGCGGCCGCGCCGGTGACAGCGGGCGTGTAGACGCGGGCGAAGCGCGTGATGAAGTTCTCGGTGCGTGCCTTCTTCTCACTAGCGTTTTCTACGAGCTCCAGGACGCGCGCGACGGTGGACTCGCCAAAGGGCTTGGTGGTGCGCACGTGGAGGAGACCCGTCATGTTGATGCAGCCGCTGATGATATCGTCTCCAGTTTTGGCCGGGCGGGGGACCGACTCTCCGGTAAGGGCGGCGGTATCGAGCTGTGTCTCGCCCTCGACGATGACGCCGTCGATAGGCACGCGCTCACCGGGCTTGACCACGATCACGGTGCCGACGGCGATGTCATCGGGGAAGACCTGCTCGAGTGTGCCGTCGGGCTGCTCGACGTTAGCGTAGTCGGGCGCGATGTCCATCATGGCACTGATCGACTTGCGGCTCTTGCCCACGGCGTACGCCTGAAACAGCTCGCCGACCTGGTAGAACAGCATGACGGCGGCGCCTTCGGCCATGTGCGGGTCGGTATCGGGGAAGAGCACCATGGCAAACGCGCCGATGGTCGCGACGGCCATGAGGAAGCTCTCGTCGAAGGCCTTGCCGCGGCGGATGTTATTGAATGCCTTTTGCAGTACGTCGTAGCCGGCAATCAAAAACGGCACGAGGAACAGCACAAAGCTGGCATAGACGTCACCCGGGGTGCCGAATGCGGCGGTAAGGGTGCCGAACTCATCGAGGGCGTACACCACGGCAAAAATGCCCAGCGCTACCAGGATGCGGTTGCGCTTGTGCTCAAGGGACTCTTTCTTCTTGCGCTTCTTCTTTTTCTTTTTGGGGTCGGCGGTGGCCATGACTCGTATCCTCCCATTTGAATGTATGAACATTCGCTCATATAATTTCGCGAGCAAAGGCCGCAGCAAGCGCGGCCTTGCAGGTTGGCGTAAACCTGGGCTAGAGAATAATCTCGCAGTCCGGCTCGGCGTC
>CABUTL010000238.1 GCA_902494375.1 uncultured Collinsella sp. | reverse complement strand
TAGCGAGCGCCAGAGCGCACGTGAAATCGTTGACGATCTGGTCGATGGCGCCGAGCGCGTCCTGAAGGGTGCGTGCGCATGGGTAGCGTAGCGTTTCTGTTTGCCGGCCAGGGTGCCCAACACCCCGCGATGGGCGTCGATCTGATCGAGACATCGCCGGCGGCCGCCGAGGTGTTCGCCATTGCCGACGAGGTGCGCCCGGGGACCAGCGAGCAATGCCGGAGTGCCTCCAAGGAGGAGCTCTCGCAGACCGAGAACACGCAGCCGTGCGTGTTCGTTCACGACCTAGCAGCGGCTGCCGCCCTGCGTGAGCGCGGCGTGGTACCTGCCGCCTGTGCGGGATTCTCGCTAGGCGAGGTCGCCGCGCTCACCTTTGCGGGGGCGTTCGATACGCGAGCGGGCTTTGAGCTCGTGTGCGAGCGCGCGGCGCTGATGGCCGCGGCTGCCGAGCGCCATCCGGGCGGCATGCGCGCCGTCATCAAGCTCGATGCGGCGCAAGTCGAGGGCTTGGCAAAACAGGCCTGCGAGGATTGCTGGCCGGTCAACTACAACAGTCCGCAGCAGACGGTTGTTGCCGGAGCGCCCGAGGCGCTGCAGGAGCTCGACGTCCTAGTAAAAGAGGCTGGCGGCCGGGCCATGAAGGTCGCGGTGTCGGGTGCATTCCATAGCCCCTATATGGCCGAGGCGACTGAGGGACTGGCGACGTATATCCAAGCCGGCCACGCGCCGTCTCCGCTGCTGATTCCGGTCATGGCAAACATGACGGCGGCGCCCTATCCGGCGGACCCGCGAGCAGCATCGGATGTCTTGGCCAACCAGGTGAGCCATCCCGTGCGCTGGGTCGACACGCTGCATACTCTGCAGGATCAGGGCATCGACACGTTTATTGAGGTCGGTCCTGGCAAAACACTGTCGGGCCTGGTCAAGCGTACGCTGAGCGACGTTCGCGTTTATTCGTGCGAAACGGCCGAGCAGGTCGCAGCTATTGCCGATGAGCTCGCATAGCCCACAGGGCTGTAACCCGAAAGGAATGACATGGGCAACTTGAACAACGGCGCGCTCGAGCGCAACGACTCACGCCATGTGGCACTGGTCACGGGCGGCTCACGGGGAATCGGCCGCGCTTGTGCGGTTGGCTTGGCGGAGGACGGCTTTGATATTGCCGTCGTCTATGCCGGTAGCGTCGATGCCGCGCGCGAGACATGCGGAGCCTGCGAGATGGTTGGCGCCACGGCGCGCGCATATCAATGCGACGTGGCAGACCCCGCTGCCGTCAATGCGTGCGTGGAAGCGGTCCTCAACGACTTTGGCTCCATTTGGGCGCTCGTCAACAACGCCGGCATCACGCGCGACGGCCTGCTCATGCGTATGGGTGACGATGCCTTCGACCGCGTGCTCGATGTCAATCTCAAGGGAACGTTTAACACGACGCGCGCTCTCACCAAGACCTTTATGCGCCAGCGCGGCGGTTGCGTCGTCAACATGAGCTCGGTCGTGGGCCTGATGGGCAATGCCGGGCAGGCCAACTACGCTGCCTCCAAGGCGGGCGTGATCGGCCTGACCAAGGCGGTGGCGCGCGAGCTTGCGCCCCGCGGCGTACGAGTGAACGCGGTCGCACCCGGGTTTGTCGAGACCGATATGACGGCAAAGCTATCGGATAAGGTGCGTGCGGCGTGCGAGGAGCAGATTCCCCTGAGGCGCATGGCGCGTCCCGAGGAAGTGGCCGGCGTGGTGCGCTTTTTGGCGAGCGACGCGGCTGCCTACATTACGGGCGAAGTCGTACGCGTCGACGGCGGAATGGCGATGTAGAAACCAGGGCCGAAGAACGGCTTGGATGAGGAGACCATGATGGAACAGAGAGTTGCAATCACCGGCATCGGTGCCGTATCGCCGCTCGGCAACACGGCGCTTGCCACCTGGGCGGCCATGTGCGCCGGCACGTGCGGCATCGGCCCGATCACGCACTTCGATACCGATGCGTTTGCCGTCAAGGTGGCGGCCGAGGTCAAGGGCTTTGACGGCAACGAGTACTTTGGCAAGCGTGATGCAAAGCATCTGGACCCCTGCGTTCAGTTTGCGATGGCGGCTTCGGACGAGGCTATGTACGATGCGGGCTTTGATGTCGAAGGCGCCATCGATCGAGAGCGCCTGGGCGTCTACGTGGGCTCGGGTGTGGGCGGCATGCAGACACTCGTCGACAACGTCCACACGATCGCCGATCGGGGGCCTCGTCGCGCATCGCCTTACATGATCGCGATGATGATTCCCAACATGGCTTCGGGCAACATCGCGATTCGCCATAAGGCAAAGGGCCCGACCCTGCCCGTCGTGACTGCCTGCGCGACTTCTGCCCATGCGGTGGGTGAGGCGTTCCGCGCCATCAAGCACGGCTATGCCGACGCGATCCTCGCGGGCGGCGCCGAGGCCGCAATTATCCCCGATGCCGTTGCGGGCTTTACGTCCTGCCGCGCATTGACCACCAACCCTGATCCCGCGACGGCTTGCCGCCCGTTCGATGCAGACCGCGATGGCTTTGTGATGGGCGAGGGCGCCTGCGTGCTCGTGCTCGAGAGCATGGAACATGCGCAGGCGCGCGGTGCGCACATTTATGCCGAGGTCGTGGGCTACGGCAACACCGATGATGCCTATCACATCACGAGCCCTGATCCCGAGGCTGCCGGCATTGCCCGCGCGATATCGCTGGCGGTGACCGAGGGCGACGTCAGGCCTTCCGAGGGTCTCTACATCAATGCTCACGGCACATCGACCAAGCTCAACGATTCGTCCGAGACGGCGGGCATTAAGCGTGCGCTCGGCGAGGACGCGGCGCGCGCCGCGCACGTCTCGTCGACTAAGTCGATGACCGGCCACATGATCGGTGCCACGGGCGCCATCGAGGTCATGGCCTGCGCCAT
>CABUTL010000237.1 GCA_902494375.1 uncultured Collinsella sp. | reverse complement strand
GCGTGGGCGATCCACTCTACGGCAAGTGCGATGCACGCGCCGATCAGGGCCTGACCAGGCAATTCCTTCATTCCTGGCGCGTCGCATTCGATCATCCCGTGACGGGGGAGCGTATTGAGTGCCGCGATGCGCTGCCGTGGGATCTCGCTGCGGTACTCGACGACCTGGCTCCGCGCTCACTCGGTCGTACTGCCGCTGGCGACGAAATCGTTCCGCAGCTCGGTCTTCTCGAAGCCTAACCAGTATTAGGTGGTTTCTTGAACTCGGTAAGCCTGCGGTAAGATATACGATTGTTTACGTAACGCGTTCCTGGGAGCCTGCATGCTCGCCTTTTTACAAACCAACACACCCATCGTGATCTTCAACCAGATTGTCGTCACGCTGCTCACGGTCTGCTTTCTGTACCAGGTGGTCTTCTTTGTCATTGGCGCTCTTCGTGGCGAGGTCGCGCCTCCCAAGGCCAAAAAACTCCATCGCTATGCTTTCTTTATCGCGGCGCATAATGAGGAGGCCGTGATTGCCAATCTCGTTCGCTCCATCAAGGACCAGGATTATCCGTCCGAGCTTATCGAGGTCTTCGTGGTCGCCGATGCCTGCACCGACAACACGGCGCAGCTCGCGCGCGAGGCGGGCGCCATCGTTTATGAGCGCAACGACCTGGCCCGTAAGGGTAAGAGCTGGGTCATGGACTTTGGTTTTGACCGCATCCTTAACGAGTATCCGGACACGTTTGAGGGCTACTTTATCTTCGATGCCGATAACGTTATCTCTCGCGATTACGTCTCCAAGATGAATGACGCCTTTGACCAGGGCTTCCATGTAGTCACGAGCTATCGCAACTCTAAGAACTTCGGCAGCTCGTGGATCTCTGCGGCCAACGCCACGTGGTATCTGCGCGAGGCGCGCTTCCTTAACAATGCACGCAATATCTGTAAGACGTCTTGCGCCGTCTCGGGTTCGGGCTACCTCATCTCCGCCAGTGTTATTGAGGGCATGCACGGCTGGCAGTTCCATACGCTGACCGAGGATATTCAGTTCACCACGTTCTGCGCCATTCACGGCATTCGCATCGGTTATGCGCCGGCGGAGTTCTTTGACGAACAGCCCGTGACGTTTAAGGCATCCTGGAAACAGCGCATGCGCTGGACCAAGGGCTTCTATCAGGTCTTTTTTACCTATGGCAAGCATCTTGTCAAATCGACGTTCCGCTATCATCGCTTTGCCGCCTACGACATGTTCATGACGATCGCCCCGGGTATGCTGCTATCGCTGATCTCGATGCTCGCTAATGCGACGTTCCTGATCGTGGGCGGGCTCTCGCACGGCTTTTTGGCTACCGAAGTCGAGATGCAGGCCTGTGCCGCGTCGCTCATTATGACCTTCGCCATGATGTATCAGACGTTCTTTATCCTGGCGCTGCTTACGACCATCTTTGAGTACAAGCACATTCACTGCGCTCAAAAGTGGCGCCTGGTGACCAACCTGTTTACCTTCCCGATCTTTATGTTCAGCTATATCCCCATCACCGTGGCCGCGCTGTTCCTGAAGGTCGACTGGGTTCCTACCCAGCATGCCGTAAACGTCACCCTCGACGAGGTCATGCAAGGCGCCAAATAGCCACCATCAAAACCACCACAAAGGGGACAGGCACCTTTGTGGTGGTTTTTGCATTTGAGCAGCTGTCCATGGAGGTGCACGATGGTATATATCCCGTTTTGGCTCTGCATCTTTGCCGGCGCGGCGATTGATGTCCGCGAGCGACGGTTCCCCAATGAGCTTGCCGGCGCGTGTGCGGTGGCGGCTCTTGCAGGCGTCTGGCTCGACAGAGGAGTTAACACAGCGCTTGACCACGCCGGTCTTGCGGTTATCGTCTACCTTGCCCTTGTGCTTACTGAGTCGCTCTGGCGTCGTGTTCGTCACGCTCCCGGTATCGGCATGGGGGATGCCAAGGCACTCTTTGCACTTTGTACCCTCGACCCTCTGAGTGGCGTCGTCGCGTTTGCGGTTGCGCTTCTGATTCTTGCCCTCGCCTGTCTCATCGCAAAATCGCGCTCCCTGCCATTGCTCCCGTTTTTAGTGCCGATTTTTGCCATAATCGAGGTCGTGGGCTGCACATTGTAACTGATTGCGCATCCTTTTTAAGGAGCATGCCATGGCAACTAATCAAGAAACGGCCGTCATTACGGCGCGCATGGACCGTATTCCTTCGGCGTTGTCGCCCGAGCTGGTCGAGCGCATTTCCGCCGATCGTGCTTCGGGTGCCGTCAACCCGTATTGTTGCAACGACGACCAGGCCATCCGACGTGTCGATCGGGCCGCAGACGAGGGCACGCTCATGCGTCCGGCCTTTATGCGCGATACCGAAAAGATTCTGCATCTGCCCGCATACACCCGTTATGCAGGCAAAACGCAGGTCTTCAGTTTTCGCAGCAACGATGACCTGTCGCGTCGCGGCCTGCACGTGCAGCTGGTCTCGCGCATCGCTCGCGATATCGGACGTGCCCTGGGGCTCAACTGCGATCTGATCGAGGCGATTGGCTTAGGCCACGACTTGGGTCACACGCCCTTCGGTCATGCCGGTGAGCGATTCCTCAACGATATCTATCACGAGCGTACGGGTCGCTTCTTTTTCCATAACGTGCAGTCGGTCCGCGTGCTCGACGCGTTGTATGGCCGCAACGTGTCGCTCCAGACGCTCGACGGCGTGCTATGCCATAACGGCGAGTACGAGCAGCGTGTGTTTGAGCTCTCGGACATGAGCTCCTTTGACCAGTTTGACCAGACGGTTGAGGATTGCATTGCCACGGGCTATAGCGCAATTGAGCATCTGCGTCCCATGACGCTCGAGGGCTGCGTCGTTCGCATCTCGGATATTCTTGCCTACGTCGGTCGTGACCGTCAGGATGCGATCGCGGCGGG
>CABUTL010000236.1 GCA_902494375.1 uncultured Collinsella sp. | reverse complement strand
GAAGAGGCTGCTGCCGACGCCGAGGCTGAGGCCGCTCTCGAGGTCGAGGCTCCCGCAGCCGAATAGCTTTTCCCCTGGGAAAAAGCAAGCCCGAACAGCTCAGCTGTTCGGGCTTTTTCTTTTGCTGAAAGATAAGGCTTATAGGACAAATAGTGTGTCTCGATAGAACACATGTTCCCCTCATGCTAATCCAGCCAGAACGGGAAGGGGTCCTTGCGGTGGAGTTCTTCCCAGACAGCCCTGTCGCCCCATTCCGGCCTCCCATCGCCTTGCTTCGGGGATGACGAGTAGACGTCGTAGAGCAGGTCGATGTCGGCGTCCCTCGGCATGGTCGCCAGCTTCTCCCTGGCGGTCCTCGCGTCGCCGGAGTGCGCGTGGCACCACCAGAACACAGCCTTCACGCGCTTCAGGGACGTGAGCCCCCTGTGGTTGCGGAGAACAGCCCTGAGCTGGGCGTTAACGCCTCCCTCTATCCTGTTGTTGGTCGAAGGGAGCGGGCCGGCCTTCGTGAGCTCGGGATCGAGGTAGGTGAAGAGCGTCCCCGCCGAGACCAGCGAGGACAGCGACCTCCTCGCCTTCCTGAGCCTCTCGTGGGTGTAGACCCGCCTCCCGTCGACGAGCGTGGTGTCCTCGAGGAAGTCGGCCCAGAAGCCGCACCAGTCGAGGTAGCGCTCGCGCCACAGCTCCGCCTGGTGCAGCGTCTCGACGTGCATGAGGTCGAGCGCGATCCCGTACAGCTCCCGGCCCGCCTGAAGCTTCGGCCTCGTCGTCGTGCACCTTTTGACCTGGCAGAACGCGTGGAACACGCATCTCTGGACCTTGGTCCGGGGCCAGGTCGCGCGCACGGCCTTCGCGAAGCCGCTCCCGCCGTCGGTGACCACGACGTCGGGAGCCGGTATCGGCTCCATGAGCGCCGACCACGCCCTCGAGTTCTCGGATTCCGCCATGTACCACGAGACGACGCGCTCGCCGCTGCAGCAGATCAGCACGACCAGGCGCTCCGCGAGCCATATCCCGTCGACGAAAAGGACGCGGTGGAGCTCCCCGTCGGGCACGGGCATGGGCCAAACCTCCCAGAACTCCGAGGTCCTGCGCCTGAAAGTCCGGCCGGCGCCCGGCATCTCGAGCTGCGTGCCCTTCGACAGCAACCACGACAGGAACTCCTCGAGGCGGGCGGCCGCGTCGTCGTAGCGCACGGTGGCCGAAGCGCCGCACGCGGCGCACCTCCATCTCTGGGCCCCGACGAGGTCTTGCCGTTCCTTTTCATCGACCCGCCGCAGCAAGCGCATTTGACCGCCTTCATGGCGCACCCCTCCCGAAAGGTTTTTAACGTTTCCGAAAAAGGCTATCCATCTGGAGGAACGGCGAGCGCGAGGACACACATTTTGTCCGAGTGCTTAAATAGGGCCGACGAATTTAAACGAACGAGAAAGGGGCATCGACCTGCGCCGATGCCCCTAAATGAGACACACTTTTTGTCCTATAAGCGCCGGATTCAGCTTCGAGAGCGTCAAGTTGTTGAATTCAACACTTAAAGCAGAGTTTTCCTGGTCAGCGAGGATTGCCGCACCTTGTGTGATGCAGATTTCAGCATCGTCGCTCTTGCCGACGAACTTAACCACCTTGGCATTAGTCGCAGCCGCAGGACGAACCTGAACCCAACCAGTGCTGCCAACATTCACCTTGCCAGTGACCTCGTAGGTGATCGCTCCCTGAGCGTCAACGGTTGCGTTCTGCACCGCCTCTTCGAGGGTCGGATAGCCGTTTACCGTGGCCGCAGCCGCGGGGGCCGCTTCATCAGCTGCCTCGTCGGCTACTTCGTCAGTCGCTTCGGACTGCAGGGCTATCGTGTCGCTCAAGCTTGCGCCCGCGTCGACGCCTTCCGCCTGATCGGCAGGCTGCGTCTGCTCACTCAGAGAGGAAGGGCCCGATGCCGCGTCGTCTTCAGCTGCAAATGCCGCAGACGGCACCATCATGGGGCACATCGCGACGCTTAGCAAAACCGAGATGACTTTGTTAGCATTGCTTGCTTTCATTTCCCTTGCATCTTCCTTTCTTTTTCCTTGTTTCCGACAATTGCTGTGTATCTCCATTCCCACCGTTACGGCTTTGGCGGGAAATAGTTTGCTGAATGGGTTTACGGGAAAAAAGCAGGGTACCCCCAATCTTGTGAGGGTACCCTGCAACGGTCGATATCTGAGCTGAGGCGCGCTGTGGTGCCGGCGACATAGAGAGTTTCACCTTGTTTCGAAACGGCAGGTTCGATCCTTTCCGATTCGTCCACGATGTCACCCCAATTCATCGACAGTGATGCCCGCATAGATGAAATAAATAGTAGCAGAACTATCGTTTTTAGGGGATACAAATCGCTATTTTTGAGTGTCTTGAGGGGGTCATTTTCGGAGTTGCCAAGGAGATTATTCTGACGTTTGCCGTGGACTTCTGGTAATCCACCAAGCTGGGGCTTCTATCGTTGCCAAAAGACGCAAGGCAAGCCGCCCGACCCCTGGTCCAATGCGTGACCCCTGACGGAGACGCCCGCCCGCACGACGCAAAGCGGAGCGACCGACGAGGCACTGACGCGATACCTGCGAGAAGGAGGTATGCCAGGTTCCTATCTATACCCTGACGAGAGAGCTCGATTCGTCTACATCTCCGACGTGCTCGACACGCTCGTCCTGCGGGATGTCAGGCAGAAATACCGCATACGCAACGCTGAACAGCTCAAAAGGACGTGCGAGTTCCTTATGGACAATGTCGGCAACATCTCGTCGCTGAAGAGCATGGCAGCCACGCTTTCGCAGGCGGGTTTGAAGATGAACGACAAGACCTTAGCGGCTTACATCGACCACCTCTGCGACGCATTCGCTTTCTACCGCGTACGCCGATTCGACGTAGCGGGAAAGAAATATCTCTCGACGG
>CABUTL010000235.1 GCA_902494375.1 uncultured Collinsella sp. | reverse complement strand
TATCGCCATCATGAGCCAACGCGAGGGCCTGGCGTTTTCGAGCACGATCGAAAGCGATGCCGCGCCGCTCAACCACCTGATTGCCGACGTTTTGGCCGCAGCGCCCGGCACGCGTTGCTTTCGCGACCCCACGCGCGGTGGCCTGGCGTCCACACTCAACGAGTTTGCCCAGGCCAGCGACGTTGCCATGGAGATCGACGAGGACGATGTGCCCGTGCGCCCCGACGTGCAGGCAGCCTGCGAGATGCTCGGCTACGATGTGCTGCAGGTGGCAAACGAGGGCAAGATGGTTGCCGTCGTGCCGGCCGAGCAAGCCGATGCCGCGCTGAGCGCCATGCGCGCCGCCCGCTACGGCGAGAACGCCGCGATTATCGGCCGCGTGCTGCCACTTGCCGAGGGCGCCCATCCCGCCGTGCGCGTGCGCACCGGCTGGGGATCGACCCGCATCCTCGACATGCTCGTAGGAGAGCAGCTGCCGAGAATTTGCTAACAACAAAGGCTCAGGGCTATTAAAGATATTCAGATTCCAAACATGCCCGGCACGCATGCCCAGTATCATGGGGTGCGTTTTACAACTCAAGCGGCAGGAGCACCCATGGCAGCAGCTTTTTCCCATGTGATCTTTGACCTGGACGGCACCATCCTCAACACGCTCGAGGACCTGGCGGCCGCCGGCAACCATACCTGCGAGGCGCACGGCTGGCCCACGTTTGCCATTGACGAGTACCGCTACAAGGTGGGAAACGGCATGCTCAAGCTGGTTGAGCGCTTTATGCCTGCCGAGTATGCGGGCGACGGCCGTATGTTTGAGCAAACGCTTGCCGAGTTTAGGGCTTACTACGGCGAGCACAAGGAGGACCACACCGCCCCCTATGCCGGCACAATCGAGATGCTCGACCGCCTGCGTGCCGCGGGCGTGCAGCTTGCCGTGCTCACCAACAAGGACCACATCTCGGCGGCTCCGCTTATCGAGAAGTATTTTGGTTCCGAGCGCTTTGCGCTGGTACAGGGCCGTGTCGATGCGTTTCCGCCCAAGCCCGAAGCACCCGTCACGCTACATGTGATGGAGGAGCTGGGCGCCAATCCGGCAACCACGCTCTATGTGGGCGATTCCAATGTCGATATCCTGACCGGCCACAACGCCGGCCTTAAGAGCGCAGGCGTCAGCTGGGGCTTCCGCGGCAGCGCAGAGCTGGAAGCCGCCGGCGCCGACTACGTGGTGGACACCCAGGCAGAGCTCGCGGCGCTGATTCTGGGCGAGTAACGAGCGACACTGCTTAACGCAGCTGCGACAATTCTTCCGCGCGGAAAGCGCATCCCGTTTTGGAGCTCCGGAATGGGATGCGCTTTCCGTTTGAGACTCATCAGGGAAACCGCATCCCGTTTCTGAGCAATATTCCGGGTCGCACTTTCCGCAACCCACCCCATCCGGAAAATGCGACCCACTATTCGGCCAAAAACCGGGTCGCGGTTTCCCAAGCACTCGATGCAACGCTGGCACAAGGAGTGTCCCAACTGCCGGCAGAAAAAGAACGTCCCCAGCTGCCGCCTGGTCATTTAAGAACGTCCCCAACGACTACCCCAACAATGGCAACACCGCAGGTAGAGGACTGACAGCGAGCGGGCACCAGAGCGAACAAATTGGCATGAAAAGAGGACGGCATAGACCTTCTGGTCATGCCGTCCTCTTTGAATGACAAGTTGTCGCTCTGGTGCCCGCGCAGCGTCGAGCAGTTGCGGCGTTTGGTAAAACGCCGCAACGAACTAGCTCAGCATTGCATCCATCATCTCGGAGTTGACGGAGTCGTCGGCAGACCACTCGCCGTCGTCGTTGCAGGTGTACTTGAAGATAACCGTGGTCTTCCTGGGCTCGGTGGCCTTGGTCACATCGACCATAACCTGACCGGCCATCTTGTACAGCTCGTCATCGGAAGGAACCGTATCAAGCGCGGCAACCTTCTCCTGATACTGGGTGGAGAAGTCCTCGACGATCTTGTTCATAGACTTGCAGGTGATGGAGACCTCGGCGGTCGCGACACCCTTGTCCTCGTCGACCGTCACGTCGCCGATCTTGTAATCAAAGCCCTCGAGATAGGTCTTGGCATACTCCTTGGGATCGATACCCAGCTGCTCGAACTCGTCGCCCGAAGCTTCCTCCAGACCAGAGAGAAAGTCGTCGCCACCGTTCTTGACCTCGTCAAACTGAGTCGTAAGATCCTCGGTGATGAGTTTCTCGATCGAAGGGCCTCCGCAACCGGAAAGCACGACCACACATGCAACCAAGACGGCCATGAGGGGCGCAAGCAGAAGCTTCTTTTTCATGTTGTTCCTCCCAATCAGCGGCGCTGCGCTTCCCAGACGCGGCGCACGTTGTAATAAGTAAGCCCATACTATCCACTTATGAACACCCTCGGCAACGCGAAGGCACGGTCGGTTCGTTTTAGCGTCCGAACGGTTTGCAAGCCCGCCCAACGTGCAATAAAACGCTTCCCCACGGTGCAATAAAAAAGGTGGCCGGAAAACCCGACCACCCTTGCACATCCTTTGGATGCCGCAGTTTACTTGCGGACGACCTTAACGATGGCGTCACCGGCGGCGACAGCGGAGTCGGCCTCAACGGCGAGTTCGACATCGGCAAACTCGGCGGTATTGGACACGGCCACCACGACGCAGTCCTTGTAACCGGCAGCGGCGATCTTGGCGCGGTCGATCTTGAGTATGGGCTGGCCAGCCTTCACAACGTCGTCGGCCTTGACGAAGCCCTCGAAGCCGTCGCCGTTCATGTTGACGGTATCGACGCCAACGTGCACCAGAACCTCGATGCCGCTATCGGACTGCAGACCCACGGCGTGACCCATGGTGACGGTCACCTTACCGTCGCAGGGAGCGTAGACCAGATCGTCCTCGGGCCACACGGCACAGCC
>CABUTL010000234.1 GCA_902494375.1 uncultured Collinsella sp. | reverse complement strand
GGTCACCGAGGCGAGCGTGAGCGACATGTTGGTGCCGGTATCGCCATCGGGTACGGGGAAGACGTTGAGCTTGTTGATCTCCTCGGCCTTGTCGGAAACGGCAGCCGCAGCGATCGGAAAACAGGTGCGAATGGTCTTTGCAATCATGGGTATTTGAATCTCCGTTTTCGGATGCTAGTTCAGACGGCTCTTGAGCGCGTCGATATGGATGCCGATCTTAAGGCTGGCGGGATCGATCTGGGCGATCTCCTGCAGAGTGAAGGCAACGGAGCTCGAAAGATTGTGGCAGACGGACTTCATGTTGACGCCGTTCTCGAGCACGACGTGAAGATCGACCGTAAGGCCGTTCTCGTCGGCGGAGACAAGCACGCCCTTGCGGAGGCGCTGACCGGCAAGCAGGCGCACGCTCTCGGCGCCCTGGAGCTGCTCAGCCATACCGACAACGCCATAGCACGTCATCGCGGCATAACCGGCAATATCGGCAATAACGTCGTTCGAGACGCTCAGGCTGCCGTTAATGGTCTCAGACACAAGAATCTCCTTTTCTTGGTGCTCGCGGCACCATGTCGTGGGAGCAATCATTGCAATATTCTACAACGACCGCGGCATGTTGAGGTGGCGGGCCTCGGGATTACATCCTCGACACGAAATGTTGATACGGTAACGTTCGCGAACGGCGATCGCGGCATGAAAAAACCCGCCGCATAAGCGACGGGTTTTACAACCTGGCTCCCCGGGTAGGACTCGAACCTACAACAGCGCGGTTAACAGCCGCGTGCTCTACCATTGAGCTACCGAGGAATTTAAAGCCCAACAGAAAGGGCTGGAAAATTCTGGCTCCCCGGGTAGGACTCGAACCTACAACAGCGCGGTTAACAGCCGCGTGCTCTACCATTGAGCTACCGAGGAATAGGTGCGTGCTCTCAAGCAACGAAGTTTATTATACGGACGAATCAGCTCAGGGCAAGAACTTTTTTAAGAAATTTTCCGACCTAATCATTGGGGACGTTCTTAAACGACTAGTCATTCAAGAACGTCCCCAACGACTACATGAAAGCGCCCCCAAGCGGATGTGCTTGAGGGCGCCTCTTGCTTGACTAGCTTTCGATATAGTCCTTAAGCTTGCTGCTGCGGCTCGGGTGGCGGAGCTTGGCCAGGGTCTTGGACTCGATCTGGCGGATGCGCTCGCGCGTGACGCCAAACTCGCGGCCGACTTCCTCGAGCGTACGGGGATGTCCGTCGACAAGGCCAAAGCGCAGCTCGATAACCTTGCGCTCACGATCGGCAAGCGAATCGAGCACCTGGGTGAGCTGCTCCTGCAGCATGGAGAAGCTGGCCGCATCGGGCGGAACGATGGCCTGGGAGTCCTCGATGAAGTCGCCCAGCTGGGAATCCTCTTCCTCGCCGATGGGGGTCTCGAGCGACACGGGCTCCTGCGAGATCTTCTGGATCTCGCGGACGCGGTCGGCGCTCATGTCCATCTCGGCACCGATCTCCTCGGGGGTCGGGTCGCGGCCCAGGTCCTGAAGGAGCTGACGCTGCACGCGGACGAGCTTGTTGATGGTCTCGACCATGTGCACGGGAATACGGATGGTACGGGCCTGGTCGGCGATAGCACGCGTGATGGCCTGACGGATCCACCACGTGGCGTACGTGGAGAACTTAAAGCCCTTCTGGTAGTCGAACTTCTCGACGGCGCGGATCAGACCGAGGTTGCCCTCCTGGATCAGGTCCAGGAACAGCATGCCGCGACCAACATAGCGCTTGGCGATGGAGACGACCAGACGCAGGTTTGCACTGATGAGCGCCTGCTTGGCTTCGAGGCCCACGTTCTCAATGCGCGTAAGACGACGCATCTCGGCACGCGTGAGTTCGAGCTCACCAGCATCGGCAGCCTCGAGCTTCTCGGTGGCCTCAAGACCGGCCTCAATCTTCATAGCCAGATCGACCTCTTCGGAGGCGGTCAGCAGGTCGACCTTGCCGATCTCCTTGAGGTACATACGGACCGGATCGCCGGTCAGCATCACCGTGGAGGCATCGATGCCGCGCACGCGCGAACGCGAACGGGACGTCCGCACGGTGCGCTTCTTCTTGCTCTTGGAAGAACCCATCTCGGCGTCGGCCTGGCGGGCCATCTTGAGCTCGTGATCGTCGAGCGAGCCGGAATCGTGCTCGTCGTCGTCATCGAAATCGTCGGTATCAGAATCGGTATTGTCATCGTCGACGTCCATGGGGGCGTCGTCGTTACCGCTCGCGGAGATAATCTGGATGCCGCTGTTGCGCAGCGCGGAATACACCGCGGTGAGCTGCTCGTCAGAAACATCGATATCCTTCAGGGCGACCTGAATCTCGTCCTCGGTTACCGAAGTCCTGTTTGAGCCGTTGCCCATGAGCTTTGCAACGTAGGATTCCAGCCCAGTACCCGTGCTCTCAGTCTTTTTTGGCACAGATTCTCCCTTCATAGTCCACAGGACTCAATACTTTAGCACACACATTGACGTCTATACCCAAAAAGAGGACTGGATATAGGCGAGAATACGCTGGTTGACCACAACATCTAGGCTTGTTCGGTGCCTGCGGCCTCCAGGCCGATCAAACGGAACGGATCCGCCACGCCGCCGATCGACTTTTGCAGTTCGCGTTGACGCTGCGAATCCTGCGCGGCCTGCACGGTCAGCGCGCGACGGGCCCCATCATCGAGCGAACGGTCCTGGCGCAGCTTGGCCTGCGCGGCACGCATGCGGCGCTTGATGGTGTAGAGCTCAAGCGTATCGAGCATAAACACGATGTTCGTCTCGGTGGGGTGCTTGCTCGTCGCCGAGATGCGCCCGGCACTCACAAGCGTTGCCGCATCGGGACACACCGAGCGCGCCGCATCCATGCAGGCTGCCGGATCGGTTCCCGGCGGCGTTGCCAGCACGGCCCATGCGATGGACTCGTGGCGCGGATCCACCCACTCGATGGAGCAGATG
>CABUTL010000233.1 GCA_902494375.1 uncultured Collinsella sp. | reverse complement strand
CGAGCACGAGTGGCTGAGCTTTGCCCCCGTCGAGCGCGACGTGGTGACCGGGCACTTTGCCAACATTCGCGCGCGCTGCCTGGAGGACGGCCGCGACATCTTGGACGAGCCCATTCCCGTTACGCCGACGCAGCACTACTTTATGGGCGGCGTGTGGGTCGACAAGGACGGCCGCACCTCGATGCCCGAGCTCTACGCCGCGGGCGAGACGGCTTGCAACGGCGTTCACGGCAAGAACCGCCTTGCATCAAACAGTCTGCTCGAAGCACTGGTCTGGGGTCGTCGCGCCGCGTGGTACATGCGTACCGGCGAGTCGCTGGCCGTGGAGCAGGCGGGCGATCCCGCGCTCGATGGCCGTCATCGCGCCCTGAGCGCCGACGCCCTGGCAATCGATGATTTGGCCCGTGCCGCCGGCACGCAGGCCGTGGAGGAGTAGACCATGAATCCCATTACCATGAAGCTCGTCGTCGATGATCTGATTCTGCAGGCTCTGCGCGAGGACATTACGTTTGAGGACGTGAGCACGGCGAGCGTGTGCCCCACGGCGCGTCCCGCCACGGTGGAGCTTATCGCCAAAGCCGATGGCATCATCGCCGGCTTGGATGTGTTTGCCCGCACCTTTGAGCTGCTGGATTCGCAGAGCTCGGTTCTGCTCGACGTTGCCGATGGCGACGAGGTGCACGCCGGCGACCATGTGGGTCAGGTGCGCGGCGATGCGCGCGTGCTGCTTTCGGGTGAGCGCGTGGCGCTCAACTACCTGCAGCGCATGAGCGGTATCGCTACCTACACGCACAGCATGGCCGCGGCGCTCGAGGGCACCAAGACCGTGCTCGTCGACACGCGCAAGACCACGCCGGGCATGCGCGTGTTTGAGAAGGCGGCGGTTGAGATTGGCGGCGGCAGCAACCACCGCTACAACCTGTCGACGGCCGTCATGCTCAAGGACAACCACATCGATGCCGCCGGTGGCGTGACGCGCGCGATCGAGATGGCGCGCGCCCATGCGTCGTTTACCACGACGGTCGAGATTGAGTGCGAGAACCTGGACATGGTGCGCGAGGCCGTGGAGGCCGGCGCCGACATCATCATGTTCGACAACATGACCCATGACGACATGACCGCCGCGATTGAGCTTATCGCCGGTCGCGCCAAGACCGAGTGCTCGGGCAACGTGGACGCCAGCAATATCCGCGCGCTCGCCGACCTGGGCGTTGACTTTATTAGCTCGGGCGCGCTGACACACTCCGCCCCGATCCTCGACCTCTCACTTAAGCACCTGCGTCTGCTGGACGGTAAATAATGAACGCCCGCGAGCGTCGCCGTGCCATCATGGACGTGCTCGAGGTGGCCAAGGAGCCCGTTTCGGGCAGCGCACTTGCCCGCGAGGTTGGCGTGAGCCGTCAGATCGTGGTTCAGGATATTGCCCTGCTGCGTGCCGATGGGCACGATGTCGTGGCCACCAACCGTGGTTATGTGCTGCAGGAGGCCCCCAGCAGCCCCGCCGTGCCCACGCGCTTGGTCAAGGTTCGCCACAGCGTGGAGCAGGCAGGCGATGAGCTCACGAGTATCGTCGACGCCGGCGGCGCCGTGCTCAACGTGATCGTCAATCACCGCGTGTACGGTAAGATTACGGCCGACCTGGACATCCGCAATCGTCGCGATGTCGAGCGCTATCTGCGCGATATCGAGAGTGGCAAGAGCTTTCCGCTGCTAACGGTGACGAGCGGCTATCACTTCCATCGCATTGCGGCGGAGGACGAACAGACCCTCGACGAGATCGAGGCGATGCTCAAGGAGAAAGGCTACTTGGCAGACCTACTGCCCTACGAGGATGATTTGTCCTAGCCCGACACCGTCCCCAATTAGCTGCCCACGAATGCAAAAGGAGGCCTCCGCGGCGATGCGGAGGCCTCCTTTTTTGTGCACGGTGTACTTTTGAGTGTGCAGGTGGGGGAGTTGTTACTCCTCGACGATCTCGGTGATCGCGCCAGCGGGGCAAGCGTCCTGGCAAGCGCCACAGGCGACGCAGGAGTCCTCGTCAGCGACGGTAGCGACGTCCTGGAGCTCCAGAACGCCAGCGGGGCAGGAGTCGACGCAAACGCCACAAGCGATGCACTCGTCGGCATCAATTACGGGATGAGCCATGGTAGTTTCCTCTCTGTTGACCGACGCTACAGGCGATGCGCGCCGGTTTGATTCGGGCAAAAACATACCACGGGAGCGACCGTTTGCAATACCCTCTGACCGGCATCTTCATACCGTTCGCCGAGTATGCCAAGGTTTACTAAAAAACGTGCAGGTGGGGCCGTTGAGCTGCGTAAATGTTAGCTAAAGGTGACTTGAAATATTGAGCTATTGAGCGAGCTTCTGGAAAGCGCAACCCAGAATTGGCGTCCAAAACGGGTCGCGCTTTCCGGTCGAGCCCTCTGGCGGAAACTGCGACCCAGAATCCACACTCAGACTGGGATCTATTTTCCCGAGGGCCTTGGTTGCGGAAACTGCAGCCCGGAATTCACGCTCAAACCGGGATTTGCTTTCCGCAAGGCCATCCCGAGGGGTTCCAGACCCAAGCCTCAGCCATCTCTACATAGATCTCAATAGATTTGCCGAGAACTCAATCAGCGCATCTACCTGCGCATTTAAGAACCTAAACTCTCAGCAATAAGAAATCTTATATGAATTGACTTAGATTTTGTATATTCCGGCCCATAAGGGGATACACTACATCCTGAAAGACAAGCCGAAGTGCCGCGCGACAGACCGTCGAGGCGGCGCGAACGCAAAAGAGAGAGGGAATTTCTAATGAGTAAGATTCTTGGTATCGACCTTGGTACTACTAACTCCGCAATGGCCGTTCTCGAGGGCGGTTCTCCGACCATTATCGTGAACGCCGAGGGCGACCGCACCACCCCGTCCGTTGTTGGCTTCCGTGCTGACGGCGACCGCGTCGTGGGTAAGGCCGCTAAGAACCAGGCTG
>CABUTL010000232.1 GCA_902494375.1 uncultured Collinsella sp. | reverse complement strand
TTCGTCTAGGCGCGTGTAGAGCGAGCGGGGGAGGAAGCACTGCCCATCCGCGAAGATATCGAAGGTCACATCGTGGCCGGCGGCGATGCGATGGACGCGATGGGCGATGCCGCGATCGAGCGGACGGCTCAATATGCGCGTGGCGCGCGAGGCATCGTTGGGCACATCGTCGTCGAGCTGCCAGACGCTGGCGCCATTGGCGCAGACGGCATAGTGCACGGCGGGATGGGCGAGGATGGGCTCAAAGATGCCCGACAGCGGACGTCCCGTGCAGGGCACAAATTCAATTCCGCGTCGAGCGAGTTCGTCGAGCATCGCCCAGGTGGCATCGCTCATCTGCTTATCGCTCGTCAACAGCGTTCCATCCATATCGGAAAAAACAATCATATGATGCAGCCCTTTCTGCTGGCATAAAAAGCGTGGCCGAGGGCGGCGATGCCCTGGCCACGCTCGAGTTCTATAACGGTCCGCGTCCTAGCGGTCGGCGAGCGGCTTGTACTCCAGCGGCTCGATCACTGGACGATAGGCCGGGCGAATAATGCGGTGCGCGCAGAAGAGCTCTTCCATGCGGTGCGCCGACCAGCCGGCCATGCGGGCGACGGCGAACAGCGGCGTAAAGAGCGTCTCGGGCACGCCGAGCATCTTGTAGATAAAGCCCGTGTACAGGTCAATGTTGGCGCAGATGGGCTTGGTCATGCCGTGATCGCGCATCACCTGCGGTGCCAGGCGCTCGATGCGCTCGATGAGTGCGAACTCCTCGCCCAAGTCCTTCTTGGCGGCAAGCGTGCGCGCGTAACGGCGGCACACCTCGGCGCGCGGGTCGCTCAGCGTGTAGACGGCGTGGCCCATACCGTAGATGAGACCCGTGCCGTCGAAGGCCTGCTTGTCGAGGATCTTGCCCAGGTAGGCTGCGACCTCGTCCTCGTCCTCCCAGTTGGAGACATGCGCACGGATGTCCTCGTGCATGGACACGACCTTGGCGTTGGCGCCGCCGTGGCGCGGACCCTTGAGCGAGCCGATGGCCGCGGCGTAGGCGGAATACGGATCAGTGGCTGAGGAGGACAGCACACGGCAGGCAAACGTGGAGTTGTTGCCGCCGCCGTGCTCGGCATGCAGCATGAGCATCACGTCGAGCAGCATGGCTTCGTCGCGGGTGAATGCCATGCCGCCGCGCAACACCTGCAGGATGGTCTCGGCGGTGGAGAGGCCGGGTGTGGGATGCGGTACATGAACCTCAGAGCCGCGGCGCTTGGCGACCGACGCCATATGCGCGAAGGCGGCGATGCGGGGGAGACGGGCGAGCATGGAGATGGCGACATCGATTTCGTGCTCGGGTGTAATGGCGTCGGGCTCGGCGTCGAAGGCGTAGAGCAGCAGCACGGCGCGCTGAAGCACATTCATGATGCTCGACGACACCGTGGTCATGGGGAACTCGCGGACGTATTCGTCGCTCAGGTGCCTAAAAGCACCCAGACGCTCGCAAAAGCCGTCGAGCTCTTCCTTGTTGGGCAGCGAACCCGTGATAAGCAGATAGGCGACTTCCTCGTAGCCGTAGCGATTCTCGGCCTGGGCATTGTTGACCAGATCCTCGATGCTGTAGCCGCGAAGCGTGAGCTTGCCCTGATCGGGCACGACCTTTCCGTCGACCTTGTTGTAGCCGTGCACATCCGAGATGCGAGTGAGGCCCGCGACCACGCCCGAGCCGTCGGCATTGCGCAGGCCGCGCTTGACATTGTGCTCGACAAACAGGCCCTCGTCATAAGGGTCGGTCGGCAGGCCGTGGTAGAGGTTTTCGCTCTCAGGTGAAATCTGGCGGCTTGCTTCGTAATCCAGAACCAGGCGGCTCAAGTGGTCATCGAAGCGGTAATAGATTTTCTTGGCGTCGTAGGCCATGCGCGCTCCTCTCCGGGCCGCATCGGGGTGACTTGCATGGGCATGCGCGCGTCAGGCTATCCCCAGCGGCTTGCTCGCTACAGGCGGTACATAAAGTTGAAGACGTCCTCGCGCTGGATGGACACGTTGACGCCCGAAAGCTCGCCGGCCTCGGCCAGCGCCTTCTGCAGCTCGGCGAAGTCGAGCTTGGACTCGGCGGTATCGGCCAGCATGGTCATGGTGAAGATGTCCTCGATAATGGACTGCGTGATGTCGCGGATGTCGACGTTGGCCTCGCCTAGGACACGGGTGACGCCGGCGACGATGCCGGGGCGGTTCTTGCCAAGGACGGTGATGACGATACGGGAGGACGAGATCTCGGCCATGGGAAACCCTTTCGCGTGGTTGCGGCGCGCGCGGGGCGCTCCGCTACGGTACAGTGTTCATCATTGTACCTGTCTGGCGCAAAAAAGGCGCGCTCGCTGCGGCGTTACATGCCTGCAACATGAGCGTAAGGGGGAAGGCCGTACGGGGAAGAGCCGTCTGGCGCGTGTCCGGCTCGTGTTGGGTTGATTTCCGATCTCAGCCGAACACATTGAGCGGACAGGCCGTATTCTGGTACGTGCATCATCATGTCATCCCACATCTTGGATTCGATCGATAGGCTGTGCGATGAGATTCTGTTTTTGAAGGATGGGAGGCTCATTAGAAGCATTCCGCAAGATGATGCTGCGCCGAAGTCTCCTGGATCCCATTTCGCAAAGCCTGCCGGACGCGCCGAGGGTGCGCTAAGCACGTATCGGCGACTCTACGAAAAGGGCGGGTAGAAATGCAAGTTAAAAATCTATGTGGCCAATGTGATACCGTTGAACCCGCATATCGATACCGCTCAGCCATTCGCCTCGCCCCCGTCGCACGTATCTTCATCCGGTCTGTTACTTTTAATCTAACAATTCTTTGAGGAACGTAGGTGCTTCTAAATGTACTGTCGACTTCTTCTCAAACTAATCCTAAGAGACAGGGCCGTATGGATCTCTACGCTCGTTCTCGCTGCAGCCTTTTCCGTCCCCATTGCGTTCAATTCACCCATCTACGGGCCCTTCTTTATGAAACAGGGCAT
>CABUTL010000231.1 GCA_902494375.1 uncultured Collinsella sp. | reverse complement strand
GGCGTCGATGACATGCCGGGGGCGGACCGGGACGGGTTAACGGCAGGCCCCGCCGACCGATTGCAAGCGGTCGGCGGGGCCATTGTGGCTCTTGACAGCGGATTGGGTCATATGAGCGAGAACGCACCGGTCAAAGCATGGCGCGAGGCCTATCGTCTGTTCAAGACCAAAAAGGGCGCGCGTTGTTCAATCGAGAACCTGCTCAAACGCGTGCTCAAAGGCAAGCCGGTGGGCCACATTACGCCCGCGGTGGACATCTACAACACGGTGTCGCTGACCTACGCGCTGCCCGTCGGAGGCGAGGATTTGCATGCGATCGAGGGTGACCTTCGCTTGAAGGTGACCGACGGTGGCGATGCGTTCCTGCCTCTTGGCGAGGAAGCGGATGACCCGACGCTGCCCGGCGAGCTCGTCTATATCGACGATGCAGGCGCCGTGTGCCGCTGCTGGAACTGGCGCGACGGCGTTCGCACGGCGCTGTCCGATGATTCGGCCGATGCGTTCCTGGCGATTGAGTGCGTGGAGCCTGAGCGGATGGGGGATTGCCAGGCCGCGATCGATCGCTTAGCCGAGCTGCTCGAGCGTTATCTGGGCGCTACGGTTGTCGTTAAGACGCTTGTGACCCGCGACAATCCCTGCGTGGAGCTGTAGCGAAGTCTGCGGATCAAACTCGACGGTCAAAACCACCACAAAGGTGCCTGTGAACTGCGCCCCTTTGTGGTGGTTTTTATGTTGATTGGTCAACAAATAGGGTGTGCAGGAGTGGTGGTCGTTATGCACGGTTAAGATGTTTACCCGTTAGCATTATGCAAGCGAAAGGCGGTCGTCTCCCATGCAACAGAACGACGAGACACGTTTCGAGGACTTTGTCGGACTGATCAGTGGGCTCTACAAGGAGATCCAGCGCATTAAGACATCCGAGGGTGCAAGGCTGGGCCTCAAGGGCTCCGACGTTATGTGCCTGTACTATCTTGAGCGCAGCAAGGACGGCCTGACTGGCGCCGACCTCGCTCGCATGGCAGGCGTGACCCGCGCCGCCGTCTCGCGTACGCTCGCGCATCTGGAGGAGGGCGGCTACGTCGAGGTCGATGATTCGGGCGATGCCGCCGTTAAGTATCGTGCTCCGGTGCGCCTGACCGCTCTGGGCGGCGAGAGCATGAGCGAGGCGGACCGCATCATTCGCGAGGTGCTCGATACCACCGGTAAGGCCATGGGTGTGGAGCAGCGCGAGCAGATGTATGCGTCGCTACGCACGATTCTCAACACCCTGCGCGAGATCTAAGGCCGCCAAGGCATTTGCTTCCAATTAACAACTGCATAGTCCCGTTTGAGCGCGTATGCCGTGCCGGGGCATTGCTGTCAAAATTCCCTGCGCGGGACCTGCGCAAGAAAGGATTCGCTATGTCCATTCGTATTATTACCGATTCCGCGAGCGATATGTCGCCGGCTGAGCACCCCGCTCTGCGTGTACTGCCGCTGTCCGTCACCTTTGGCACCGATGTGTACATGGATGGCATCGACATCGATCACCAGCGCTTTTACGAGATGCTCGTGGAGCGCGATGAGCTGCCCAAGACCGGCCAGGTCAACCCGTACGCGTTTTCGCAGGCCATCGCCGAGGTGCGTGAGGCCGGCGACGAGGCCGTGATTATTACCGTGGGCGCTAAGCTTTCCGGTACCAATCAGAGTGCCCGTACCGCACTTGCCGAGGCGCCGGGCGGCGACGTGTTTGTGGTAGACAGCAACAACGTCACCCTGGGTGAGCGCGTCCTAGTCGAGTATGCCCTGCGCCTGGTGGACGAGGGCCGCAGTGCAGCTCAGATCGCGGCGGCGGTCGAGGCTGTGCGCGACCGCGTGGTGGTTATCGGCCTGCTCGAAACGCTGGAGTACTTGGTGCGCGGCGGTCGTCTGTCTGCTGCGGCCGGCGCCGTGGGTACGCTGCTCAACGTAAAGCCCGTGGTGGCTGTCGAGGACGGTCTGATCGTGCAGCTGGGTAAGGCGCGCGGTTCCAAGAACGGCCGCAATCTGCTGAACCAAAAGGTCGAAAAAGCGGGCGGCATCGACTTTTCCATGCCGCTGGCGCTCGGCTATACGGGCCTTTCGGATGTGGTGCTCAAGAAGTATATCGAGGACAGCGCGGCACTTTGGGCTGGCCACACCGAGGGCGAGTTGCCCGTTCACACCATCGGCGCCACCATCGGTACCCACGTAGGCCCTGGCGCCGTAGCCGTAGCCTTCTTCCAGCCCGCCAACTAACTGACCTGCCATAAACCACCACAAAGGGGACAGGCACCTTTGTGGTGGTTTATGCTTTTCCGAGTGGAAGGGAGCGAGCAATGGCGTCTGAGGGCTTTTTTGAACGGGTGTACGAGGTGGTCGAGCAAATCCCCGAGGGGATGGTCGCCACCTACGGTCAGGTGGCGCTGCTTGCCGGTCGTCCACGAAGTGCGCGGTACGTGGGGTATGCCCTGCATAGTAATCCGCGCCCCGGCGAGATTCCCTGTCACCGCGTGGTGTTTGCTGACGGGCACATATGCGAGGGTTTTGCCTTTGGCGGTCCCGATGCTCAACGTGAGCTTTTGCTAGGGGAGGGTGTGGCGTTTAAGGACGACATGCACGTCGACTTGGCCACCTGTCGCTGGCCTGCCGGACTCTAGCGGCTCTGCCGTGGTCAAAACCACCACAAAGGTGCCTGTCCCCTTTGTGTTGGTTTTAGTTTACCTGAGCTAACTTATGGAGAAGGTGTGGCGGAGCATATTGACGCTAGAAAGTAAACCACGGTGAACTATATTGTATTCAGCAACGGAGCAGGCAATAGGCGATGAAAAAGCCTGCCCTGTTGAGTTTGATTCGCATTCCTCCCCTCTGTGCGATTCAACGGTGTACTTCGGGAACAGGCCCGCTGGCAACTAACTGCCGGCGGGCCTGTTCCCGAAGTACACCGTTGAATCGCACAGAGGGGAGGAATGCGAATCAAACTCAACAGGGCAGGCTTTTT
>CABUTL010000230.1 GCA_902494375.1 uncultured Collinsella sp. | reverse complement strand
CGGAACGGAATCGAGCCCGCCGAGCCCAGGGCGGAGTACGACCTGCTGTGCCCGTACCTGACGGATGCGCGCGAGTGCGCGGTCTACGCCGCGAGGCCCGAGATCTGCCGGGCGTACCGGTGCGACAGGCACAAGAGGGGCGAGCTGGGCATGTTCTTCGGCGCGGAGTGCGCCGAGGTGACAGACATGCGCTCGCTCGCGGAATCCATGGCCGGCGACGTCTATGAATGCGAATAGGAACCGAATGGAAGGAATACCGATGACCGACGAGAAGAAAGCCGACGAGACGTCCGAGGCGCCATACCCCGAGACGCTTAGCTGGGCGGCGACGCGGTTGCTGGAGGCAATCGGCGATGCCGCGAAGGCCGTCGCCGAGATGCTGTGGGAGAGCATCTACCGTGTGTTCCGAGACGCCCGCCGTCTCATGAGGAAGCTCGCGAAGGCGCTCGACCCGAAGTGGCGCCGCCGCCGCCGTCGCGCACTCGCCCGCTCGCGCCGCAACAACCTGTACCTGAAGAGCATCGGGAGGTGCCGGTGATGGGCGGCAAGTACAGGAAGGAGCGGGGGAATGGCTAGGAACGTCTACGGCGGCTACTGCCGCGAGTGCGGCAGGTGGACGCCACCCGGGTTCGGGCACTTCGAGCGCTACCGCGGCGGCTGGCGCGTCCACTGCGTCGAGTGCGCGAGCGGGCGGAAGCTGCCGCCCGGGGGAGACCAGGCGGCGCAGGACATGCGGCGCCACGTCAGGAACATGGTGAACGACGGAAGGTACGGGAAGAGGGGATACAGATGACTGGAGACGAGAGGCCGGACATCTACGTGGACAGGCTCCGGGAGGAGCGCTGCGAGAACTGCTCGCACTGCGGCGCGACGGTGCTGTGCACCATCCACGGCGTGGAGCGCACGGAGTACGAGTGCGAACGCAGGCCCGAGTTCGTGCACCGCACGCAGGCCGAGGCCATATGCAACTACTGGGAGGCGCGATGATCGTAATCGACTGGAACGGGGAGGCCCGGGACATCCTCAAGGCCGCGAGGGCCGTCGGCTACCTCGAGGGCATGAGCGCGACCCTGTGGCGGCTCGCCGGGCCGGAGATCGCCGACGAGGCGATAGTCGACTACGACAGGAGCGTGGCGGACGTCGCCGCGCTCCTGGGACTGGAGGCGAGGGACTATGACTGACGGTTACCTGCTCAACCTGCGAACGCTCCGAAAGGTGAGGGACGACAAGGCGCAGGCCCTCAAGCCGCTCGAGGAGGCGGCCGAGGCCTTCGGCGCGTGGCAGCGGTGCGACGACATACGCCTCAGCCCGACCATGACGGCGCGCGTGGAGCACCGCGATGACCTCATAGACGAGTGCCTGGACACCGTGCAGGCCACCGTCAACCTGCTGGCCGCCGTGGGCGCAACGCAGGGCGAGGTCGACGCTGCGATAAGGCGCATGGATGAGAGGAACTGGAGCCGCGGGAGGCTCTAGAAACGGAGGAGAAATGAAAGTGAAGCAGAAGGCGATGATCTCGCAGCCTATGGCGGGCATGACCGATACCGAGATCGTCGAGGAAAGGGAGAAGGCCGTCGCGGAGCTCGAGGGCATGGGCTACGAGGTCGTGAACACGCTGTTCACCGACGAGTGGTACAGCGACGAGGCCATGAAGGAGCGCGGCGTGGTGCAAATCCCGCTGTGTTTCCTCGCCAAGTCACTGGAGAACATGAGCTTGTGCCATGCGGCGTACTTCTGTCCCGGCTGGGAGGACGCCCGCGGTTGCAGGATCGAGCACGACGCGGCGGTCGCATACAACCTCGAGGTGATGTACGGATGAGTGTCGAGATGCCCAAAGACGCCAGGGGGCGCGAGATTCCGCTGGATACCAAGGTGCTGTACGGCAATGGCGGCGCGGCCCGAAACATCGTGTACTGGGTGTTCACGACCGATTCCGACCTAGAGAAAGAGTGGAGGAACTGCTGGCGCGCGGTCACGGACGCTGGCAGGAAACTCGACCCCGAGCTCATGTACCTCACCGAACCCGACAGCTGGAAGAAGCTGGAAGAGGACTTAGATAGGTGCATTAAGGCAGACAGCCTTTGCGCGTACAACCCGTCACAAGAATGTTCCGCGTGCATCCTGCCAAGGGATAGTCAATGCCATTGCGATTCGCTGGCACTCAAGGAAATCAAGGAACGCATCCGCAAGCTAAGGGGTGAGGGCGAATGATTACCGATGAAGAGCGCCGCAATGTGGCGGCGAATATACGAAATGCAGCCAACAGGCGCAAAGACGACCTGAACGACGACCCGGACTACT
This sequence comes from uncultured Collinsella sp., assembly GCA_902494375.1. GTDB lineage: Bacteria > Actinomycetota > Coriobacteriia > Coriobacteriales > Coriobacteriaceae > Collinsella. Next base: position 698 of record CABUTL010000230.1, on the reverse strand, counting down.
CTCCGTTCGCCGCTCTATATGTCGTTTCCTGCGGAGTTCGCGGGTTTCCGCGCTACAAAGACCTGTTGCATCTCGCCGACCTAATCGACCGCCCGACATGTCACAACATCGCCGACTACACCAAGGAATCATTCAAGTGCTCAAGGTGTGGATGCCGCGTGTTGGTGCCTGGCGACAGGCCTGACGGCGTGCTCGTCGTGACCTCCGAGGCGTTCCCAGTCGACTGGTACTCGTGCCCGGTCTGCGGGGCGGTGGTCCTCGATGATTAGCGACAAGGAGCGCAGGCGAGCTGTGGCCGAGTTGCGCGAAGCATCGACCGGGGCATACCGTCACGTTGATTCACTCGATGTAATTGCAGGCTCTGTCGGTGTCGAGGTGGCCGGCAAGTTCAGCCACGAGGTTGAGAACGAGACGTACGCGGCCCTTGCAGACCTAATCGACCGAGGCGGGTGCGAGAACGTCTACGACGGGAGCGTACAGGACTCCTGCGACAACGGTTTCAAGTGCTCGGTCTGCGGCTGCAAGGTCGAGGACGAGGAGCACTACCGCGTGAGCGGCGTCTGGAACTATTGCCCGCAGTGCGGGAGGACGGTCGTGAAGCCATGAGTATGGAGTACGTTCTGGACGCCGACAAGATCGCCCATTGGCGCATCGACAACCACGTCCCGCTGAAGCAGCTGGCGCGCGCCGCCGGGGTG
>CABUTL010000229.1 GCA_902494375.1 uncultured Collinsella sp. | reverse complement strand
GGTAATGCAGACCTCGGGATCAAACTCGAGCGCGTAGGGCATGAGCTTGGGAAGGGCGAAGACCTGAGCGGTGGCGACGCTGGAGAAATCGATCATGCCAAAGGGGATGGAGACGATCATGCCGACGATCATGCCAAAGAACACGGATCCAAGCTTGAGCGTGCCCTTGCCAAAGTTGGCGAGCGCAAAGACCACGGCGAAGGTGATAAGAGCGACGCACCAGGCCTGCGGGGTGCCCCACAGCGGCGTACCCATACCGCCGGCCATATACTTGACGGCCGTGGGATACAGCGAAACGCCGATGGAGAAGATGACCGTTCCGGTCACGACGGGCGGGAACAGCCACTTGATCTTGCTGTAGGCCAGACCAAAGAGGACCGCGACGGCGCCGCCGACGATCTCGCCGCCCAGCAGCGCACCAAAGCTAAAGCCCGAGGCACCCATGGCCTGCAGGGCCGGCAGGAACGCGAACGAAACGCCCATGACGATGGGCAGGCCGCCGCCGATGCGACGGAAGGGGGCAAAGGCCTGAAGGGCCGTGTCGATCGCCGAAAGAATGAGCGCGACCTGGATGATGTCGGTGCTTTGCTGGCTATTAAAGCCGTAGACGCCGGCCATGATGACCGCCGGGGTAATGATGCCGGCAAACGATGCCAGTACGTGCTGAAGGGCACACGGGATCATTTCCTTAACGGGAGGCATGCCTTCGCGAGTGAACAGGGCTTCAGTGCCGTTCGTAACCGTCTCCTGGGTCATTTGACCACCAATCCTCGAAGTAGTTGTTTTCGCATCTAACGCTCTATTGTGACGCAGTGCGGGGTTGAGGTTGTGCCTTCATTGCATATCGTATTAAAGATGATTCTCATTCTCAATAATAATTTTTTGTTTTCAGACTATTCTTCAGCTGAAATTACGTATTTCCGCAGGTCAGGAAAGTGTCTGGTCAAAATAACATCTAACTTTTCTTTTGGTCAACCGTTTACCGCTAAATTCCTACCGTTCGTCTGCATTACGCAATGTACCTGCGGATATACGAGATGATGGACAGCGTGTTACCATGAGAAAAAATTGTTATGAACATTTCCGATTTCACCCAAAGGAGTTGCCCGTGAACGAGACCGTACGTCGCTTTTTGCCGATGGTCGATTTTCTGGAGCAGATACTCGGCAAAAACAGCGAAATCGTGCTGCACGATTTCTCGGATCCCGACCACGCCATCGTCGATATTCGCAACGGCATCGTGAGCGGCCGCAAGGTTGGCGGTCCCGCCACCGATCTGGCACTCAAAATCATGCACGACGCCAAGTATCGCGACCTGCCGTTTATTACGGGCTACGAGGGCCGCGGCGCCGGAGGCAAGACGTTGGAGTCAGCGACGTACTTTATCCGCGAGAATGACGAGATCGTCGGTATGCTCTGCGTCAACACCGACCTCTCGACCGTACGCTCCATCAACGCCATGGCGCAGCAGCTCATGGCGTGCTTCGACGCGGCGCCGACGCGCACGGAGCCCGCCCCTATCGAGGTCGAAAGCCTTTCGGAGTCCACCCAGGAGCTCATCGACCGCAGCATTGCCGAGTTGCTGAGCGCGCGCGGGCTGGATGTTGCATCGCTTGGTCAGAGCGACCGCGTGGACGTCATTCGCCACCTCAACGGCAACGGGGTGTTCATGCTCAAGGGTGCCGTGGCCTGCGCCGCCACCGCGCTGGGCATCTCGGAGCCCAGCGTCTACCGCTACCTGCAAAAAGTCCGCAAGGAAGGCTAACGAGCAAAATGAAGCGCGGCTCCACAAGCGATCCGTCACTTGACAAAAGACCCTGCAGCTCGCACGCGCTGCAGGGTCTTTTTGCATGTCATGTTTAGTTGTGACCAACGCCTTAGAGAGCGGCGACGACCTCGATCTCGACCAGACCGCCAGCCGGAAGGGCGGCAACCTGGAAGGCGCTGCGCGCGGGGAACGGGGCCTCGAACTTGGAGGCGTAGATCTCGTTCACGGCGGCGAAGTCGGCGATGTCGGCCAGGTAGACCGTGGTCTTGACGACATCAGCAAAAGTGGCGCCGGCAGCGGTCAGCAGGGCCTCGACGTTGGCGAGGGACTGCTTGGCCTGGGCCTCGACGCCCTCGGGCATCTTGCCAGTTGCGGGATCGATGCCCAGCTGGCCGGACAGAAACACCATGTTGCCGGCCTGGATACCGGGGGAATACGGGCCGATGGCTGCGGGTGCGTTATCGGAAGACACGACGGTCTTGCTCATGTTTTTCTCCTTACAATCAAATAGAGAGCGTGAGCGCGGTGTTCGCACCGGGAGGCACAGTTCGGTCTGAACACCGCGCTTGATTGGGATAGTACTCAAGGTTTCCGCGCGATGCAAGATTATTATCACGTTGCGAGAATATTTTATCGCCCAACGGTTTCCCCGAACCGCTGAACGGTTCTCATGTGGAGCAGCCAGTCCAAGCTGCTGAAGACTTTATCCAGCTTGGAGCACGGGCGTCGCCCACCGCAGCGACGCCACTATACTTTTGAATATCTGAGCATTTTGAAAGGCAGGATATGACCGCAACCGCCAGCCGAACCACTAACCGCAGGCCCGAGCTTTTGGCCCCCGCCGGAGGACCCGAGCCCTTTGCCGCCGCACTCGCCGCCGGGGCAGACGCCATCTACTGCGGCATGGGCAGCTTCAACGCCCGCCGCAAGGCAACCAACTTTACCGACGAGGCCTTTGAGCAAGCCTGCCGCGCCGCGCATCTAGCCGGGTCGCGCGTCTACGTCACGGTCAACATCGTCATCAAGCAGTCCGAGATGGGCGATGCACTGCAGCTCATCCATCGCTGCTCCACGCTGGGCGCCGACGCCTTTATCATCCAGGACTGGGGCCTGTTCTTTGAAGTCAAGCGCACCATGCCCGGCATCGAGACGCATATCTCAACCCAAGCAAACATCCACGACGACCGCGGAACTATCTGGTGCCGCGAGCAGGGCGCCGACCGCGTGACTC
>CABUTL010000228.1 GCA_902494375.1 uncultured Collinsella sp. | reverse complement strand
GGCGCAAGCAGGGGCATGGCACTGTTGGCGATACACATCATGCCGGCGATGCCGCCCAGCGCAGCGGAGCCGCCAAACTCACGTGCCGCGTTATAGCCCACCAAGATGGGCAGATAGGCAAACAGGGCCCAGCCCATGGAACGAATGCCCTGGTACCACCACTCGCCTGCAAGCGCGCCTGCCGTCGAAACGTTAATGACGTTGCAGATACCGTTGATGAGGCCAGCCGCAATGATGCCGGGAAGCAGGGCGACGAAGACATTGGAAATCTTCTTGAGGAAGGCCTGAACCGGCTTAGACTCGTACTTGGCCTTCTGCGCGGCCTTGTTTGTGGCCGCAGCATCAACCACGCTCTCGTCAGCAACGCCTTTCGCAAGGCCGGTGAGCTTGGAGAACTCCTCGAGCACCTTATTCACCTTGCCCGGACCCAGCACGATCTGCATCGTGTCGTCCTCGACCAGGCCCATCACGCCGTCGAGCGCCTTAATACCCTCCGTGTCGACGTTACCCGTGTCTTTGACGGTCACGCGCAGGCGCGTCATGCACGCCGCGTTTGCGAGCACGTTGTCTTTACCGCCCAAAAGGTCCAGCAGCTTTTGAGCCAGCTCTTTGTTCGTCATAACTCCTCCTTGTATTGGGTATCTCGTCTGGATGTCATATCAGCTCACGCCGCGCACCTATTGGGCGTCGGCATTGCTCTTCTCATGGCCACTCACCGCAGCACGGACATGGCCTCGCGCCCGCTCAAGAGCTACCGCAGCCTGCTCGGCATCGCAGTCCAACAGTACCGAGACAATAGCGGTTTTTACGTGGCCGCCGGCATCTGCAAGCGCCTGAACAGCGCACTCGCGCGTGCAGCCGGTCGCCTCCATCACGATGTTCTGGCCGCGCACCACCAACTTCTCGTTCGTCTGCTGCACATCGACCATCAGGTTTTGGTATACCTTGCCGATCTTGACCATGGCACCGGTCGAAATCATGTTGAGAATGAGCTTTTGAACCGTTCCCGCCTTGAGCCTCGTTGAGCCGGTCAGCACCTCGGGACCGGGCACGGGCTCAATGGCAAGATCTGCGCTCTCCCCGATCTTCGACCCTTGGTTGCAGGCAATTGCAATGGTCTTGCACCCAGTTGTCTTGGCGTACGCAAGGCCGCCCACCACATAAGGAGTACGGCCGCTTGCCGCCAGGCCAACGACAAGATCCTTGTCCGAGAGTCCACGCTCCCGCAGGTCGCTCGCGCCAAGCTCCTCGCTGTCTTCGGCACCTTCGACAGCCTTGATAAACGCCGTCTCGCCTCCGGCAATGAGCCCGACAATCAGATCGGGTGACACGCCAAACGTGGGCGGACACTCCGAAGCGTCGAGTACGCCCAGACGACCGCTGGTGCCTGCGCCCATGTAAAAGACGCGCCCGCCGCGCTCGAGTGTCTCAGCAGTCCAGTCGATTGCCATGGCAACCTGGGGCAACACTTTCGTGACCGACTGGACGGCACGAAGATCCTCATCGTTCATCGTCGTGACGATTTGCAGCGATGTCATCGTATCGAGGTCCATTGACCTTTGATTACGCTGTTCGGTCGTGAATTTTGTTAAATCGAGCATTTCATTCACCTCATCTTTCCTGTTTCTCGATGTAGTTTTGCTTTATGACATGCGTCGCCCGTTCGTAGTCGCTGGCAACGTAAGCAGCGTACAGGGCATCGACAACCATAAGCTGGGCCATACGCGAAGCCATGGCACCGCTGCGGACCAAGGGTTCACTCGCAGCGACGCCGAGCACGGCATCGGCCATGGTGGCAAGATTGGATGATCCATCTACTTTGGTAACGGCCACAACGGGACAGTTGTGACGTTGAGCCTCGGCGGTGCAGTCCAGCACCTCTTGCGTCAAGCCCGAGTAGCTAAAGGCGATTGCCATATCGCCCTCATGCATGTTCTTGGCACATAAGAGCTGATCATGCCAGTCGTCGTACAGATGGCACTCTTTGTCGACACGCATGAGCTTTTGCGCCGGTCGTGCGCGACCAAACGAGAGGCACCAATACCGAACAGATTGACCGCGCGTGCCCGCTTAAGACGGGCCGCGCATCGCTCCAAGACGGTGTAATCGAGCGTTCGCGCCGTCGCCTCGATCGTGCGCACGTTGCTTTTCATCACCTTCCCCACGATACGTTCGACGCTGTCATCCATGGAGATGTCCTCGAGGGCTACGTCTTTCTTGTCACCTAAGAGCGCCAGCTCGGCAATCAGTTCGCGCTGGAACTCCTTGTAGCCCGCAAAACCCAAACGCTTGCAAAAGCGCAAAATGCTCGAGGGCGAGGAGAACGTGACATCGGCAAGACCGCGGACGGACAGCCCGACCACCTCGTGCGGATGAGCGCTTACATATGCGATGACATTGCGTTCCGCCGGGCTCGCGCTGAGCTCACGCTCGCGAAGCCGCAAAAGCAATCCGTTTGCCATCTCAAACACCTCCGTTGAGAAGAATTAAAGACCAACGAACGATTCGTACCGGATACAAACAGCTTTTGCGGTACATTGTGCCGCATCGTGGCGCACAAAGGGCGAGCGTTCTACCGCTCGCCCCTCAAATCCGACCGCTCGGAAATACGCGCGACACAAAATGATTCATCAAGGTCGCATTGTTCGTAACAGGGTTGTTAACAGCGTCTCGTGTGGGCGTCAATGGGACGGGTCGTGCGCTTATCCAAGCACACCGCCGCCAACGAGGCAAACAGCCCAACAAAGAAGAACTCTTCGGTATGGGCGACACGACGGATGTTGGTGCCCATCCATATGCGAACGGGGGCAAGCGGGTCGGGGTGGGCGGCGGTAGTCACTGAGTCCGCATCCCCGGCACCCCTACTCCGTCTCGCGCATCCAGCGATCGAAGGTCCCCACGCACACACCTAGGCGCTTTGCCGCCTGACTCCGGGTAATATTGCCCGCCTCATAGATATCGCGCACTCGTTCAAATTGCGGAGGGCACGGCTTGCGGGG
>CABUTL010000227.1 GCA_902494375.1 uncultured Collinsella sp. | reverse complement strand
GGTAATTACGATGCGCTTACCCGCCAGGTCCTGTGGCGCGGGGTTGAGCACCTCACAGACAGCCTCTACGATGTCCTCGGGCTCACTCATGCGTCCCGTGTCCACGTCGCCGCAGGCAAGGTAGCCGCTGCCCGGACCCACCACATGGACACCGCGCTCGCGCAACGTGGCCATGTTGGCCTGCGTCGCCGGCGCCTTCCACATGCCGTTATTCATAGCGGGTGCGATCACGATGGGTCGCGGTGTGGCTAGTAGCGTGGTGGAAATAAGGTCATCGGCGATGCCGTTGGCCATCTTGGCGATGATATTAGCCGTCGCGGGCGCTACGACCACCAGATCGGGCTCCTGCGCAAGCGAGATATGGTGGATGGGGTCAGACGGGTCGTCGAATAGCCCAACAGCGACCGGCTCATTGGTGAGCGCGCGGAAGGTAAGCGGCCCCACGAACTCCGTGGCATGCTCGCTCATAACGACCTTGACGCGCGCGCCGCGCTTTTGCAACAGGCGCACGATATTGCACGACTTATAGGCGGCGATCCCGCCGGTAATGCCCAGCAGGATCGTTTTTCCCTCAAGTTGCATTGAATTGTTGGATGCCGCCGTCATCGCTAGGCTTCCTTGCTCGGGAGTACTAGGAGGCGGTGGCAGTACGGGCAGTGCGTGATCTCGCTACCGTCATGGTTGAGGTCGCTCATGGACGATGCCTGCAGCGCGGTGTGGCAAACCGTGGGGATATTGCCCTGGATGGTCTCGACGGCCAGGCCACGGAACTGCTTGAGCAGACGCTCGTAGTCGGTGAGAACGTCGGCCGGCAGCGTGGCAGCAAGCGCGGTACGCTCCTTAGCGGCGGCGTCAATCTGAGCCTGCAGGTCGGCAGCCTTGGCGCGGGCGGCCTTGGTATCGGCCTTCACGCCCTCCTCGAACTTGGCGATGATTGCCTGCGCGCGGGCCTCGCGGTCGAGTGCCTCCTTATGGGCGACAACGACGTCCTTGCGGGTGTGCTCAATCTTGTCCAGACGCTTGGCCAGGGTGGCGAGCTCGTTTTCCAGGTCCTGAACCTCGCGGTAGTCGGAGCCGTCGACGTGGCGCTTCTTGGCAGCCTCGATGGCGTTGTTGGTCTGAATCTCGGTGGTATTGAGATCGTCGAGCTCAATGTCCAGATCCTTGCGCTGGGCGTAGAGCTTGGTCATCTCGGACTTGAGCTTCACATAGGTCTTGCGCTTGGAAGCGAGCTCCTTGAGCTCCGGCATATTGGCAAGTTCGCTCTTGTTGCGGGCGAGCTCCAAATCGATCTGTTGCAGCTTGAGTAGCGTAGCGCCGGCGCTCATAAGTTCTCTCCTTTTGTCACAGTCCACCATTGGCAAGGGTTCAGTATTTTAATCGCATGACGGGGGTCGACCCCGGCGTCAACTGCAGAGTTCATCAATATATCAACGAACGGCTCCTCGGAGCGGTCGTGGCCGAGCAAGATCACCGGTAGCCCACGCAAGGCAAGGTCTTGCGCCACGTGGTAGCCCGCCTCGCCCGTCACGACAACATCTGCGCCCGTGGCGATGGCGAGCTCTCCAAAGTCGCCCAGGGAGCCGCCCAAAATAGCGACGGTTCGGCACGCGTGCTCGGCTTCGCCCCACACACGCGGGTCGCTGCCAAATGCCGTGGCGGCACGGGCGGCGAGATCGCGCAGGCTACAGGGGTTGTTGAGGGTCGCGAGTGCACCCAGGCCGGTGGACTCGGGGTCGTCCACGTGCTCCAGTGAGCTCACGGGTGCGGCACCCAGCAGCTCGCTCAGGCAGACGCGGGCTTCGTGCGAGCGGTCCAGGTTGGTGTGGAGCGATATGATGCTCACGCCGCAACGCGCTGCCTCGTAGAGTGCCGCGCTGCACTGGGGGCGTGCGGCATCAGCTGGGCAAAACGCCTCGGGCGCCTTGATGTATATGGGATGATGCGTCAGCAGCACGTTGGCGCCGGCTTCTTGGGCGCGGCGAACGTTAGCCACGGTCGCATCGAGTGCGCAGGCAACGCCGGTGATCTCCGCGGCCGGATCGCCAACGGAGAGTCCTACGTGATCCCAGCCCTCGGCGTCCGCCTTGGGATAGCGTGCCAGCAGCGCGCGCTCAAGCTCGGCGACGATCATGCGGCACCCACGATCGAGAGCAGCGTCCGGGCGAACTCGTCCAGATCGCTCGGATTCACGCGGTCATCAAAGGAAATGCGCAGTGCTCCCAATGCCTGCTCGCGACCGATGCCTATCGCGCTCAAAACGTGGCTCGGGTCCATGCTGCCGCTCGAGCAGGCAGAGCCGGCCGAAACCTCAAAGCCGGCGGCGTCGAGCTTGACGATGAGCTCCTCCGAGTCCATGCCGTCGACGTAGATCGAAACCATACCCGGCAGACGATCGGCCTGCGCGTAGTCGCCCATCGTGGCGTGAATGCGAGGATGGGCCGTAAGCGTGGCGTAGAGCTTGTCGGATAGGGCCTGCAGCGTCGCACGCTCCTGGCCCACATTCGGCAGCAACACGGAAGCGGCAGCGGCAAAAGCCAGCTGCGTGCGCAGATCCTGCGTACCGGCGCGACGGCCGGCTTCCTGTCCACCGCCAAAGATGCGCGGACGCAGCGGCGTGCGGTTCTTAAGGTAGAGCGCACCGGATGCCACAGGGCCGCCGATCTTGTGCGCGGCAACGGTCATGGCATCGACGCCCAGCTCGGTGACATCGAGCGGAATGTGCAAGTAGCCCTGGATGGCATCGGTATGAAACAAGGCGCCGGCAGCATGTGCGGCGGCGGCCAGCTCGCGGATAGGCTGCACCACGCCGGTCTCGTTGTTGGCGACCATAATGCTCACGAGCGCAACGTCGTCGCCGAGCAGCTCGACAAGCGTGGCAGACTCTATGTAGCCCGCGCGGCAGGGCTGCACCAAGTCGACGGTAAAGCCGGCGGCACGCAGCAGCGGCAGGTTGTCCAGAATCGAATCGTGCTCGATGGCCGAAACGATTACGCGATC
>CABUTL010000226.1 GCA_902494375.1 uncultured Collinsella sp. | reverse complement strand
GAGCATGGGTCCTCAAGAGGCCGAAGTGCTTGCATGCGAGCGCATTGAGGCAGCGGCACCCGCGGCACTGCCCGTCAGCACCCAAGACATGCGCCATAGCGGACAACTCACACAGGAGGAACGCCGCCAACGTCGCGAGCAGGCACGGGGCAAGGCTGCCCCCAAGGACAGTCGCGCTTCCTCGGCCCCCGAGGGCGAAGTCGACATTCCCCGAGCACCCGAACAGGCATTACTCAACCCCACCGACACAGCACCAGACAACGCCGACCCCGGCATGGGCTATATCTTCGAACACACCCGCGGCCGCAAGTGCCTGGTCTTTGCCAACTCGCGCGAAGAGGCGGAGGCCGTATGCTCCATGCTGCGCAGCTACTGCGAAAGTCGACACGAGCCCGACCGTTTCCTCATCCATCACGGCAATCTTTCGGCATCGTTGCGTGAGACGGCAGAAGAGCTTATGCGCGACGAGGAACAGGCACAGACGACCGTTACCACCTCTACGCTGGAACTCGGCATCGATATCGGCCGTCTGGAGCGTGCGTTTCAGATCGATGCGCCGTTTACCGTCAGCTCCTTTTTGCAGCGAATGGGCCGCACGGGGCGCCGCGATCTTCCGCCCGAGATGTGGTTTGTCATGCGCGAGGAAGAGCCCGAGCCGCGCACGATGATGCCTGAAACGATACCTTGGAAACTCCTCCAGGGCATCGCGCTCGTACAACTCTATCGCGAGGAAAAGTGGGTCGAGCCGCCTGAGCTCGATCGACTCCCCTACAGTCTGCTCTATCACCAGACCATGTCGACCCTCGCCAGCACCGGAGAGCTCACGCCGGCGGAACTTGCCCAGCGCGTGCTCACGCTCAGCTATTTCCATCGCGTCTCGGCCGATGACTATCGCGTGCTGCTGCGTCACCTCATCAAGATCGACCACATCCAGGTCACCGAGGGCGATGGGCTCATCGTGGGCCTCGCGGGCGAGCGCATCATCAACAACTTTAAGTTCTACGCCGTGTTCCAGGAAAACGAGGAGTTCACCGTTCGCAGCGAGTCGGCCGAGTTGGGCACGATCGTCAACCCCCCTCCGCCCGGTGAGCGCATCGCCATCGCCGGACACTGCTGGATTGTCGAGGAAGTGGACTGGAAGCGCCACACCGTCTTTGCCACGCAGGTCAAGGGCCGTGTGCCGGCATACTTTGGCGATTGCCCCGGAGACATCAATACACACGTACTCGAGCGCATGCGCAAGGCGCTCAACGAACATGCCACGTATCCGTATCTTATGGGTAACGCGCGGGCCCGCTTGGCGCAGGCTCGCCATACGGCTGAGATTTCGGGTGCGGGAACTAGGCCGCTCATTAACCTGGGCGGCGACACCTGGGCGCTCTTCCCCTGGTTGGGAAGCTACGCCTTTCTGGCGCTCGAGCGTATGCTTAAAATCAAATGCGCAGCTGAGCTGGGCCTTCGCGGACTCGACCCGTCACGCCCGTACTTTATGCAGTTTAAGATGAAGGCCGACGAGGAGACGTTCTTTGAGGTACTCGCCGCCGAGGCCGAGAAAGACTTCGATCCCATCGAGCTCGTCTATCCTGGCGAGGTGCCTTACTTTGACCGCTACGACGAGTTTGTTCCCGAAGAGCTCGTGCGCAAGGGCTTTGCCGAAGGCGTGCTCGACATAGAGGGCATGAAGCAGCGCGTCCTCAGCTGGCGCGACCACGCCTAAGACCAGTCTTTTTGGGACGGAGAGACTTACTTGTCGTGAAGGGCGGTGCCGAGGAAGTCGGCGTCGAAGGGCACGGCTTCGGCAAAGACATAGTCGCCGTCGCTGGCGATGAGCAGGTAGTTCTCCTCGCCGCCGAACTCCGCATCGCCACAGGGGACCACCCAGACATGGGCGAATACCTCGAGTGCCGTGGCAGCGCAGTCGCGCAGGAACGTCACATCGCTCCCCTCGTTTGTGCTTACGATATTGGCAACGTAGACGCCACCGACATTTAGGCTGCCCCGCACCAAACGCAACGCCTCAACCGTCGCCAGCTCGCGTACGGGCTCGGCACCGCCAAAGCAATCGCTCACGACCACGTCGTAGCGACGATGACCAACACTCGTCACGCCCAGATAAGAGCGAGCCTCAGCGGTTATCACCCGCAGGCGATCGCCCGCCGTGCACTCCAGCTCGTCCAGATAGAACCAGCGGCGCGCCAGGCGCGTAATCTCTCCGTCATACTCGATGACGTCCATGCGCAAGCCCTCGTGCGACATCAGCGCGAACTTGGGATAGGCAAACCCGCCGCCACCCAGCATAAGCATGCGGTTGATACCGTGACCATAAGCATCACGCATCGCATCCTCGGACTCAAACACGTCGTCAAACGCACGATAGTACGCAAAGACGGGCTCCGCCCAACGCTCACCAACGTAACTTGCGCTTTGGTAGACGCTGCCTTGCACCAACACGCGAATCTCGTCGCCGCCCTCATCGTGCACGCGTTTCACACGCGCCAACCCATTGCGGGTTCGCGCAACCTGCAGACAGGCAGCACGAACAGCGACAGCGGCCGCACCAAGCGCCGCGGCTCCCAGAGCAACACCGGCAACGACGCCAGCAGAAACACTCGGCTTGTTCATCTAGAGCTCCTTTTGCAGATAGAGTCCATGATCGCAAAAACCCAAATGGCGATAGTACTCGCGCGTACCGATTGCGCTAATCACGTTGATACGCGTATAACCCGCATCCCGGGCAATCTCGCACGCACGCTCTACGAGCAAACGCCCCAATCCATGGTGCTGGGCTGCCTGGCCTTGATCTCCCACGCGCGCCGCCATGCCATACACGTGCACCTCGCGAATCATCGCCTCGTCCGGTGTCGTCGGCAACTCATCCGCATGCGCGGCAACAAAAGCACGATCGGGCAGAGACAGACGCAAAAAGCCCGCGATCTTGCCCTGCGGCGTCACCCACTGCAAAAAGCGCTCGTGCGTCACCGGCGTCTCGTACGCCACTTCCTCGTCAAGGGTCAGCTCATG
>CABUTL010000225.1 GCA_902494375.1 uncultured Collinsella sp. | reverse complement strand
GGCTCGTTCGGCCAGACGCGCCGCCGCGACAGCCGATCCGCTTTCCTCCGACCCCTTCGGGTCACATGATCTGTTAGGGACGGAGGAAAACGGATCATTCGTAGGCCCGTGGCCGCCTTGAAAACCGAATGATGGTACGAGCATCCATTCGGCTTCCAGGGCAACCACGGACAGAACGGGGCGAACAGAAAAGAGCGACGGACGTCTACTCCCCCGCCACGCTCGCGCGCAGCTTGGCAGCGATGGGCTCGGACGCCAACAGGAACACAAGCATAACCACGGAGCACATCAGGCACACGATCCAGGTGCTCGCAAAGGAGCCCGTGACATCGAACAACACACCCGAGACAATGGCGCCTACGGTGCCGCCGACCATCTCAAGCGAGGTGATGGTGCCCGTGACCTTACCCAGGTCGGCCATGCCCGCAGGCTTGAAAGGCAAGGTTGGGTGCTACCGGTGGTCGGCGATATAGCCCAAAGCGACGGCGGTATAGGCCGCGGCACCGAGCGGCAGCTCGGCATCGTTAAAACGTGCCTTGGGATGGTGCTGGGCAAAGTGTTCGTCCGTGTCGGTTACGGCCGCGCCCACGGTAAAGTACGCACTTGGGATCTTGCTCGAGATAAGCGCGAAGTCCTCACTCGCCATGGCATGGAAAAGCGGCAAGAAAGCCGTCTTGGGCAGCACTGCGCCCACGTAGCCAAGCGACGCCTGAGTCATATCGCTGTCGAGTACAAGCGGCGGAACATCCGAAAGCGTCTCGATGGTCGCCGGCGTACGATAGGTCGTAGCAACGCCGTTAACGACCTCCGCGATGCGGGTCTTTAGGTGAGCCATGAGCTCAACATCAAAGCCGCGCAGCGTTCCCTCGAGCACGCAGGTGTCGGGGATGACGTTGGCCGCCAAGCCGCCGGCGAACTTACCAACGGTAAGTGCGACTTCCTTGGCCGCCGGCACCTCGCGGGAGATAAGCTCCTGGAGCGCCAGGTGCACGTGGACGCCGGCCGTGATGGGGTCGATGCAGATCTCGGGGCTGGAACCGTGGCCGCCCTTGCCCTGGAGCGTGATGCGGAAACCGTACACACCCGAGAGCGCCGGGCTGCCGTAGAGCACCAGGCCAAGCGGCGACTGGCTGTTGACATGCATGGCAAAGGCCGCCTGAGGGCGCGGGTTCTCGAGCAAGCCGTCGGCGATGGCAGCGCGTGCTCCCTCAAAGGTCTCCTCGCCCGGCTGGAACAGCAACTTGACGGTAGCGTTGGCCTCCACAAGCTCGGCCTCGCGGGCCTTGAGCAGGCGCGCCGCACCAAGCAGGGCCGTCGCGTGCATATCGTGACCGCAAGCATGCATGCAGCCATTGGTGGATGCAAAGGGCTCGCCGGATTCCTCGACAACGGGAAGGGCATCCATATCGCCTCGGAGCATGACGACCGTTCCGGCCTGCTCGTCCTTGCACGTGCCATTGCCCTGAGCGGCCGCACCGGCACCGATCAGGCCAACGACGCAGGAACCGTCGACTAGCGTGGTATGGGGGATGTCCATCTCGTCCAGACGTGCCTGGATATAGGCAGACGTCTGCGGAAGATTGTTACCCAGCTCGGGCATCTGGTGTAGATCGTGTCGCCATGCAGCGAGCTCGTCTGCAAAAGCCTGAGCTTCTGCGACAAGACCGTCACCGATAGCGGCCTGCGCCGCCGCGGTGGCCTGGGGCGCTGGTTGCGGTTGAAAATCGGACAGAGCTGATGCCATAGAAGCCCTCCAGTAACGTTTTTGCAGCACGCACTTTGATAGCGTAAAGTGCAAGGTACAACTGTAAGGGCATGACATAAAAATGCCGCCCTGGGAGGGCGGCGCAACAAGTTGTTTACAATTGCGGGTGTGATTTTCGGCGCAAGAAATCGAAATGCGTCTCGCTCAAGATAATCGAAAGAAAGATGAGCGCGAAGCCGGCGAGCAGGCGCGAGGTGAGCGCCTCCCCCATCAGCAGCGCCGAGAACAGCACGCCCGAAGGCGACTCCATCGAAAGGAGCAGTGAGCCCGTCGAGGCCGAGACATGCGCCAAGCCGACGTTTTGGATGAGCAGAGCCGCGCATGTGCAACCAACCGAGAGAAACACCATCGCGCTGATAAAGCTCGGCGTCCACACGGACAGAGGCGCTTGGGTCTCGAATAGCAGCGACGTTGCCAGGCTCAGCACGCCGTTGCCCACAAACATCCAAAACGTGATGACGTTGATGTCCATTTTGCGACCGTACTTGGCAGTCACCGCCATCTGGATGGCGAAAAAGACCGCACCCGCCAGCGTAATGACATCACCGATGTTGAATTCAACGCTATCGAGCGCCACCAAGCCAATGCCCGCCAAGCACAGCAGCGCCGCGCCCAGGTTATAGCGGGTGAGTTTTTCGCCGCTCAGAAAATAGCTCGCGAACGGCACAACGATGCAATACGTGCCCGTCAAAAAAGCATTCTTGCCCGCCGTGGTGTGCGCCAGACCGACTGTCTGCAGGGCGTAGGCGGCCCACATAAGTGCGCCCATGCCAAGTCCGACGATAAGGTTGCGGGCGTTGAGGTGCGCGATGATGCGCTTGTGGAAGATGAAAAACATGACCAACGCCGCAGGCAGAAAGCGCACGTAGAGCAGTTCGAACACCGGAATGGTGTCGAGCGCGTCCTTCATGGTCGTAAAGGAGTAGCCCCAGACGACTGCCACCGAAAGCAGCAGGACTTTCCAGAACAGCGGCGAGCGAGCGCCGGCGCCGCGGGAGGTGCCGCCCGCGCCCAGGTCCTCGCGAGCAACAGGGCTATCGGGCATCATTTCGATATTGTCAGTGGCATGCTGGGCCATAGGGCATCCTCGCGCTCAATCTGGGCGTGGTGTCCGCACGCGCATGGCTGCGTGCCGCCTCATGGTCAAATAAAAGCAGGGCGCACCGGACCCCCGGCACGCCCCGCTACTGTAGCAACAACCAAGCAGCCCACGCAATCCAGCCCACTAAAGCGTTTTGTTCCGCCGTTCTACCGAACGGCGGACCGGCC
>CABUTL010000224.1 GCA_902494375.1 uncultured Collinsella sp. | reverse complement strand
CTGCTGGATTATGCTTCTGATGTTATGAAGCTTATGACCAAGCTTCGCGCCGACTGGGGAGTCGTGTACCCCGAGGAGGAGTAAACGATGCTTGCGGAAGATAGGCTCAACGCGATTGTGTCGATGGTGCAGCAGGCCGGCTCGGTTACCGTGCCGGAGCTTGCCGAAGCCCTGGGCGTAACGGCGTCTACCATTCGGCGCGACCTGCAGACGCTCAATCGCGCACACCGTATCGCCAAGGTGCACGGTGGGGCGACGAGCCTTGAGCGCGCGCACGTGACGCGCGACCTAACGCTTAATGAGCGCAGCGACCTCCATAACGATGACAAGGAGCGTATCTGCGCCCGTGCGGCGGCGCTTGTGGAGCCTGAGAGCTTTGTATACATCGACTCGGGCTCGACGACGCTCAGGCTCATCGAGCATCTTCCACACCTTGAAGATGTCACCTATGTGACCGATTCCGTGCTCCATGCTCAACGCCTTGCTTTGCGCGGCATGCGTACCGTGGTGCTGGGCGGCGAGCTCAAACCCGAGACCGAGGCGCTCGTTGGCCCCGATGCCTTGGCAACCTTAGACCGCTACAACTTCAACTGTGGCTTTTGGGGCTCTAACGGCATTGCCGCCGAGCAGGGCTTCACGGCGCCCGATATCGAGGAGGCGCAAGTAAAGCGTATCTCGATGCGCCATACGGCCAAGCGCTTCGTAATCTCGGACGCCAGTAAATTTGGCATGGTGGCGCCCGTCAAGTTCGCGGACTTCCGTGACGCAACGATTATTACCGCAGGCGATGTCCCTGCCAAGTACCGGGCAATGGACAACGTCATCACGGTCTAACAGCAGGGGACGGGCTAAGGCCAAAACCACCACAAAGGGGTAGGAACTTTTGTCTTGGTTTTGACAATTGCCCAGATAAAACCTGCCAAAATAAACCTGTCCCTTTTCGGCAGGCTTTAGGGCTCCCAGGGGCAGGGAGCTTCGATGTGGATGTGCTCGCCGGTTACGGGATGCGTGAAGGACACGCTGTGGGCGTGGAGCATCAGGCCGCAGGGACGCGGCGTTCCGTACAGGTCGTCGCCAACCAGGGGATGGCGCTCGCTTGCCAGATGCACACGGATTTGGTGCTTGCGGCCGGTGAGCAACTCGACATCGATATACGAGCGCGCGGGCAGGCCACGACGGCTCTTAAGACGTTTGAGCACCTTCACGCGCGTTTGAGACGGCTTGCCGCTGGCGCCGACGCGCATCTTTCGGCTGTCGTGACGGTCGCGGGCGATGGGCTTGTCGATGAGCTTCTCGTTCCAGTCGATCTTGCCCTCGGCGAGCGCCAGGTAGTGCTTTTCGAAGGCGTGGTCGATCACCATCTGGTCAAAGGCGGGCTGCGTCTGTTTGTCGAGCGAGAACAACACCACGCCGGTGGTGTCGCGGTCCAGGCGGTTGAGCGGCTGCATGTCAGTCGCGGCAAAGCCGTCGCCCATCGCCAGCAACAGATCGCTGGCGTAGTCGGTGAGCGTGCGCTCGCCGGTGCCGTCGCCGTGGACGATCATGCCGGCGGGCTTATCGATGGCCATGAGCCAGGCGTCGCAGTAGAGGACTTGAGGTTCTTCGTTCACGTGTAAGCCTTTCGGTTAGCTAATTCCCACAAACATGCAGCCCGAGGTGGCGCCGCGCAGGCGGGTAGCGGGCTTGCGGCCGGCTTGCGCGGCCTCGACGGCGCGACGGACGCGTGCGACGGCGCGGCCAATCTCATCGGCCTCGAGCAGGGTTCCGTCGACCATAAGACGACGCACGCCGGCATCGAGCAGCTGTGGTACCTGCGGCGTAAGGTCGATGGGGTAGGCGTCGTACAGGCGAGAGCGGCCATGGATGTCGGTGCGTACGGGCATGACCTTGCCGTCGATATTCTTGAGCGACAGCTTGCGGGCGCGCAGGCGGCAGTTGGCGCAATCGTGGATGCAGCCATTGGCCACCTGCAGGATGCAGTGCTCGCTCGTCATAACGCGCGGGCGGCCGAACACGGTGATGCCCAGGGCCGCGGGCGCAGCGGCGCCAAGCGAGATGATCTCGTCGAGCGTAATCTCGGGCGAGAGCCAAAAAACCCCGGCTCCGCGCTCGGCAAGTGCCTCCATGCAAGGCGTGTTATGTACGGGCAGGCAGGATCGAATCTCGGCCGTGGCACCAACTTGGGCGGCCAGGGCAAGCTCGGAGATATTGCCGACGGCGACGGTGGCCCCAGCATTGATCCAGGGATCGACGCGCTCGTGGTCAAGGGCGCGGCAGACCTCGTCGAGTACGGGTACGATACCCTGCTCAAATGCATCGGCAGGGGAGAGTCCGACGGCCTCGAGCACATCGGTGGTCATATAGATGCGCGCGGCGCCCTCGGCGCGAGCGGCCTCGGCGGCCTCGAGCGAGGTGACGGTGGCGCAGATCTGCGGCTCATCGCGGTAGTGCTCGGGCGCGGGGCGGGAATCACTGGTTACAATCGCTGGCAGCTCGAGCGTTTTCGCGCGCTCCTCGTACGGTGCCAGAATGGCCTCTTCCAGCGCCTTACAAGCGGCGGCGCGCACCTTGTGCACGGCGGAAAAGCCCATACCGCAGCCGGCGTCGAGCGAAACGTCAAAGCTTGCGGCCTCAAAGGGCGAGGAGCCCATGCGGCCCACATGCTCAACCAAGTCTGCTGCCTCGACGGCGCGGGTCTTGGCGGCCTCGACGGTGAAGCCCGTGGCGGTGGCGGTGAGCGCGGGGGCGTCGCAGCAGGTGAGTGTGACGGTAAACGGATCGCCCAGACGGGCTACGACGGTAACATCCACGGCGCGGCGGCGCAGCACATCGCGCTTGAGAGCAGCCCCGGCGGCATCGATGGCGCGCTGACTGCGAATCACGCGGACGCGGCAGCCCTCGGGCATGCTGCGGGGCACGCGGCACTCAATGATGTCACCGGCGGCGGCATCATCGGCGGCAATGGTGGTCAGGAACTGGTCAAACTCGTTATCGTGGCGAAGCTCCAGCAGGTCGCCTTTGCCCACGGGCTCAAACAGCTCAATGCGGG
>CABUTL010000223.1 GCA_902494375.1 uncultured Collinsella sp. | reverse complement strand
CTCTTCGGGACCTATCAACCTGCGGACAAGCCATACCCGCAAGAGCTCCTATCGCTCCACCGTGAGAATGTGCTCGCCAGCACGCAAACAAGCTACTTCTCTACCAGATTCCCAGCACGTGCTGCATTCCCAAGCTCATGCACGCAATGCCAATCCAGCAGCAAAAGCCCAACGCGATGGGCTTGCCGCCCTTTTTGACCAGCTCGACGATATCGGTATTAAAACCAATAGCCGCCATGGCCATCACAATAAAGAACTTCGACAGCTCCTTGATGGGCGCCGTGATGGACGCGGGAAGCTGAAGCACCGTGGTGATCACGCTCGCCAGCACAAAGAACAGCACAAACATGGGAAACGCACGTTTAAGCGAGAACGTGCTTTTGGCGTCACCGCCGGCCTTGCGTGCCAGATGCATCTGCCAGCATGCGAGGACCAGCGTGATGGGAATAATGGCCAGCGTCCTGGTGAGCTTGACCACTGTGGCGCTCTCGAGCACATTGGCGCCGGGGTGCATGCTGTCCCAGGCGCTCGCCGCAGCCGTTACGGACGAGGTGTCGTTGATGGCGGTACCGGCAAACAGGCCAAAGCCCTCGTTGGTCAGCCCGAGCATGCCGCCGAGCGTCGGAAACACGAGCGCCGCGATAACGTTAAACAGGAAGATGACCGAAATAGCCTGGGCAATCTCGCGATCGTCGGCATCGATGACGGGTGCGGTCGCGGCGATGGCAGAACCGCCGCAAATCGACGAACCCACACCCACAAGCGTCGCGATCTTGCCCGGCACGTTCATAACGCGGCAGAGCACAAAGGCGATGACGAGCGAGGTCGAGATTGTCGCCACGATAATCGGCAGCGACTGGGCGCCCTTGGACAGAATCTGGGAGAGGTTCATGCCAAAGCCAAGCAGGATAACCGCGTACTGCAAGACTTTTTTGGACGTATAGGTAACGCCGGCGGCGAGCGGTTCGCGACGATTCTTGGGAAAGACGAGCGCCAGGACCATGCCAAAAAGGATGGCAAATACCGGCCCGCCGACCACCTCAATCTGTTTGCCGAGCAACGTCGCGGGGATAGCGATGATCAGGCAGAACAAGACGCCTTTCCAGCGCTCGCGTACGATATTTGCTAGTTGCATATGGGATTCCTTCTTTCTATTTCACGTTTGCGACGGCTTATGATACGGCAACATTGAGCGCAGCCTTGCGCAAACACAGACTAAGATGCCGCAATAGTTCTCAGGCAACAGCCGAATTACCCACCGCGGAGAGCTGATTCGCGGCATAATTAACAACTGACATATGAGTTTGATAGAACAGTTGCGAGGCGCTATGGAAGAATCGATGCACGTCGGCGAGCAGGAAACGAGCCTACAGGACCAGTCCTACCACACCATTCGACGCAAAATCGTCTACCTGGACTACAAGCCGGGCGAAAAGCTGGGCGTCAAGCAACTTTGCGATGACCTGGATATGGGTCGCACGCCCGTGCGCGAAGCTTTGGTTCGCTTAGCGCAGGAAGGCCTGGTGCGCACCGTGCCCCAGAGTGGCACCTACGTCTCACCCATCAACCTCACCCTTGCCGAGAGTGCCTGTTACATCCGCGAGCATCTGGAAAAGCAGGTGATCGTGGAGTGCTGTGCGCGCGCCACCTCGGCAGGCATCGAGCAGCTCGACCGCGCCATCGCGCTGCAGGAAAAGGCCATGGCCGACGAGGATCGCATCGGCTTCTTTTTGAGCGATAACCTCATGCATCACATGATTTTTAGCATCGCATGTCGCAGCACCGTGTGGTCGTGGCTCGAAGAGACCAATGCCGACCTGGAGCGCTTCCGCTGGCTGCGCGCTGCCACGCAGGTTCTCGACAATCAGGACATCGTGAACGAGCACAAGCAGATTCGCCGCGCTATCGCCGGTCGCGACCCCATCGAAGCGAGCTTTTTGGTCAGCAAGCACCTGCATATGATGTTCCGCAACCAGACCGAGGTTCTGGACCAGTTCCCCGAGTACTTCGAGACCAGCAAGCTCCGCTAACCTGCCAAAAAGGGACAGGTTCATTTTGGCAGGTTTTATCCGGGCAAATGCAACAAGGCCCGGCTCCGTCTTGATGCGGAGCCGGGCCTTAGTCGCTAGAACGGCGGAACCAACTACTCTACCGTGACGCTCTTGGCCAGGTTACGGGGCTGGTCGACGTCGCAGCCGCGCAGGATGGCGACCTCGCGAGCGAGCAACTGCAGCGGGACGCTCGCCGTGATGGGGCTGAACACGTCACGGACTGCCGGCACACGGATGATGCAGTCGGCGATCTTGTTGATCTCCTCGTCGCCCTCGGTGGCAACGACGATGACCTTGGCGCCGCGCGCCTTGCACTCCATGAGGTTCGACACGGTCTTGTCGTAGGTGGCACTCTTGGTGGCCACGGCGATGACAGGGAAGCCCGGGTCGATCAGCGCGATGGGGCCGTGCTTCATCTCGCCGGCGGCGTAGGCCTCGGCGTGCAGGTAGCTGACCTCCTTGAGCTTGAGCGCGCCCTCGTAGGAAATAGCGGCACCCATGCCACGGCCCACGAACAGCGCCGACTGCGCGTCCTTGCACAGCAGGGCAGCCTCATGAACGGCCTCGGTTTGGGTATCCAAAATCCACTGGATCTGCTCGGCCGTATCGGAAAGCTCGCGGAACAGCATGCGTGCCTGCTTGGTGGTCAGACGGTACTTGACCTGCGCCAACAGCAAAGCCAGCAGCGTGAGGCTCACGACCTGGCCGATGAAGCTCTTGGTCGACGCGACCGCGATCTCCTTGTTGGCCTTGGTGTAGATGACGCCGTCGCTCTCACGCGCCACGGGGCTGCCCACCACGTTGGTGATGCCGAAGACCTTGGCACCCTTGATGCGCGCGTCGCGAATGGCGGCAAGGGTATCGGCCGTCTCGCCCGACTGGGACACGGCAACGACAAGCGTCGTCGGCGTGATGATGGGGTTGCGATAGCGGAACTCGCTGGCCGCCTCAACCTCGGTGGGGATGCGAGCCCAGCCCTCAATGAGATTCTTAGCAATGAG